>JAEXRB010000190.1 GCA_023438325.1 Pseudomonadota bacterium
ATGCATGCCCGCGCGAGTGCGGCCGCGGCACCATGGCAAGACGACCCGCGCGTGCTTGGAGGTCGCGATCTGGTTGCCGGCGGAAGCTGGCTGGCGGTGCGCAGCAATGGGCGATTTGCCGCCGTCACCAATTTGCGCAACGGCGCGCCTGTTGCCGCGCCGCGCTCACGTGGCGACCTGGTGCGTGACTTCGTGCTCGGCGAAACATCCGTGTCTGCCTATCTGGCGGGCTTGCTTCCGCTGCTGGAGCAATTTGCGCCCTTCAACCTGATCGCAGGCGATGCCGATGGCGTGTTCGTGCTCGATGGCGGCACGCGCCGCATTCGCCAGTTCGGCCCCGGCCTGCACGTGGTCGGGAATGGCCCTTTGGACAGCGAATGGCCGAAGGCGCGGCGCCTGCGCCTGAGCGCCGCGGCCTGCATGGACAAACAAGCCAGTGGCATCTCCTCCTTGCTGTCGTTGCTGCGTGATGGCGCTCAGGCCGCCGATGACGAACTCCCCGATACCGGCATCGGCCTGGAGCGCGAACGCGTGCTGTCGTCCATCTTCATCGAAGGCGAGCGCTATGGAACGCGAGCCAGCACCGTGCTGGACATCGGCTCGGGTGGCACGATCCGGTTTTGCGAGCGCAGCTTTGGCCCCGTCGCCATCGAATACGGCGATTCGACGTGGGACGGAGCCGTGGCATCGGGATGGCAACCCGTGTCAGGTGCCACGGCCGGTTGAACGTGGTCGCGCCGCACGATCCGCAGGCGGCGCGATATCCGTGGGTGGTTAGGTCTGGCGCAGCGGTGCGCCGACATGATCAAGGTGTCGAGAGGCTCTGCATCGGCACGATGACGTTGACGCGCCGGTTAGCGGCACGGCCTTCCCGGGTGTCATTGCTTTCAACCGGATAATCCCAGGCGTGGCCGATCGCGCTCACGTTTTCAGCCGCGAAGCCGGCTTCAACGAATACATCTGCCACGGCGCGGCCGCGTGCCAGCGACAGCGTGGCGTTGTAGTCGCGTGCGCCGAGGTTGTCGGTATGGCCTTCGCATTGCACTTGGTTGATCCGCACCTCAAGCAGGCTGCGCGCGGATTGGAGCAGTTCGTTGCGGAGCGAGTCACGCAACTGTGCCTCGTTGAAATCGAAGGAAATCGGCTCGGCAATGGTCATCAGCCAGCCATCCTCGACTTCGACGAAACCCAGGTTGCGCAGCACGGTTTCCTGTTGGGTGCGCAGCGAAGGTTCCGGGGGCGCAACGGGTCGGGTGGCACAGGCGCCGAGCAGGGCGACGATGAAAAGGAGCATTGCCGCGGACAAGGCACGGCGGGAAAAAGGAAAATGGTTGCGAGATGTCACGGCTCAGATTCAATCCGGTTGGGGCACGAAAACGGGCGGTTGGAAAGGGTTTCCGACCTATTGCAGACTACCGTGTCCGGTAGTGCGGGCGGAAAGTCATGGCGTTTTTTCTGATTCTGGCGCCAGCAGGCGGGCGTTGATGCGAAATCCTGCCGCTTGCGCCAGCGAGAGATTGATCCCGAAGGTGCTGCGCTGTTCCTCTCTGTAGCAGACATGGCCGCCACGCGAACAGAACGAGGCATCACTGCCCAGGGTAAGAATAGGCTTGCCGTATGCCGCATCGAGCCACGGCTGCACATTGGCTGCATCGACTTGACGCAGATCCAGGAGATGGCAGCGGCTGATGGCCGCAATGTCATCGGGCGAGACCACGAGGATCTTGCGGTTGCGCGCGGACATGCCCTGAAAGTGCTGCCTGGTCGCCTTGGCATCGCCCACCACGCACAGTTGCCATGGTTTCTGAGTGGTGGCTTCACTGGGCCATCGCACGTAATGGATGAGACGTTCCAGCACCGCATCCGAATCCAGCGATGTCTGTGCGAACACAACGCCGGTGCCGGCACATGGCGTAAGCCAAACCATCGCCAAGGCCCATGCAAGGAGACGACCGAGGTGGACGGCAGTGGGCCTGTTGCAGGCTGTCATGGTGGGTTTCGGGCGCGTGGCGCGAAGCTGGTCTGAAAAATCAAGCTGTTGAAAATCCAGTCCGCAGTTTCTACCAAGCCGTGATAGGGGACAAGCAGCAAGCTTTTGGAAAACACCCTGCGATACAGTGCGGCTGGAGCACTGGAATATTATTCCAATATATTGATATTTAAAGATATTTTCGCGTTCTCGGCGGGGCTTTCCTGTGGCGATGGCTCACGCTTGATTCACAGGTTTAGCGAAACCTCACGACAAATCTTGCAAGGTAATCTGGCAGTGGCTCGGCGCGGAGCCGAGGATAACGTGAACTATATCTCGACTTCTCCCTGCGCCACATCCACCCAGCGCGCATACATCGCCGCCGACGGGTGCAGGCCATCGGCAACCAGCATGTCTGCATCACCGCCCTGATCGCGGCTGGTGGGCGTGATGTCGATGAAGGTCACGCCGAGTGCCTTGCAGATGTGGCGTGCGGTGGCATTGAAAGCATCGATTTCCTGCGCGATGCGGGCACGGTCGCGGCCTTGCGCGAACGGCGTCACGCTCCAGTCGGGAATCGACAACACGAACACGCGCGAAGGCTGATGGCCGGCCAAGGCGATGGCGCGTTCGAGCAAGCCGGAAAACTGCTCGCGATAGTCGTCCACGGTGCGACCGCGATACTGGTTGTTGACCCCGATCAGCAGCGATACCAGATCCCACGTGCCCAGAGGCTCGGCGGCATCCATCGCGGCGGAAAGTTCGTCGGTGGTCCAGCCCGTGGTGGCGATGATGCGTGGGTCCTGGAGCGCGATACCGCGTGCGCGCAGCGCAGCAGCCAGCTGCATGGGCCAGCGCCCGGCTTCGGGCACGCCTTCGCCGATGCTGTAGCTGTCGCCGAGTGCGAGGTAGCGCATCAGGCGTGAGCGCTGCGCGAGGCCGTGTCCGGCTGGCGTTCCCAGCGTTCCAGTGCGTGCTCGATGCGGGCGAACACTTCGCCGATTTGCGCCGCTTCCGGCAACAAGGTCACGCGGAAGTGGTTGCGATACGGCACGTTGAAGCTGGATCCTGGCACCACGAGTACGCCTTCATGGGTAAGCAGATCCAGCGCGAACTGGTGATCGTCGAAATCCGGCAGCCCGGTGGTGTCGATGCCGGGGAAGGCATACAGCGCGCCTTGCGGTGGCAGCACGTCGAGGCGACGGCTTTGCGCGCAGGCGTCGATCACGGCGCGGCGTGCTTCGAACAAGCGTCCGCCGGGCGATGTCAGGGCGTCGATGGTATTGGGGCCGGTCAGTGCGGCGAGCGCGGCCCATTGGCCGGGCACGTTGGCGCACAGGCGCAGCGCGCCGAGCAGGTCGAGTGCGTGATGGTAATCGCCACTGCGGATCG
Source organism: Pseudomonadota bacterium (assembly GCA_023438325.1). Taxonomy (GTDB): domain Bacteria; phylum Pseudomonadota; class Gammaproteobacteria; order Xanthomonadales; family Xanthomonadaceae; genus Denitratimonas. The sequence goes on from JAEXRB010000190.1 coordinate 3,362, forward strand.
GATCGCCCGACAACACCGCCCAGCCGACGCGATACCCGCAGGCGCGATGCACTTTGGACAGGCCGCTGAATGTCAGGCATGGCACATCGCCTGCAAGCGGCGCGAGCGGCACGTACCGCGCAGCTTCGTAGACGATCTCGTCGTAGATTTCGTCCACCATCAGCAGCAGGCGATGACGCTCGGCGATTTCCACCAGTTGCTGCAAGGTTTCGCGTGAATACACCGCGCCGGCGGGATTGTTTGGATTGATCAGCACCAGCGCGCGGGTACGCGGAGTGATGAGTGTCTCGACCTGTTCGGGATCGGGCTGGAAGCCGTTTTCCGGCTTGCAGTCGTAATAGACCGGCACGCCGTCGTTGAGGATGGTCGCGGCGCTCCACAGCGGGTAGTCCGGGCTGGGCAGCAGCACTTCATCGCCGGGATTGAGCAGGGCGCGCAGCGACATGTCGATCAGCTCGCTGACGCCGTTGCCCATGAACACATGCGCCGCCGTCACCCCGCGTGCGCCGCGCGTCACCTGCTTGGCCGCGATGGCTTCGCGCAGTTCGGGCAGGCCCTGCTGGTGGCAGTACGGATCGCTCTCGGCGATGTGCTCGGCGATCGCCTGTTGCAGATGTTCGGGCGCGCGGAAGCCGAAGGCGCCGGGATTGCCGATGTTGAGTTTGATGAGCTTGCGCCCCTGCGCCTCCATGTCGCGCGCTCGCCGGGCCAGTTCGCCGCGGATTTCGTAGCGGACTTGGGACAGGCGTTGGCGGGTGGCAATGGTGCGGGTCGGGGACATGTCGTGGACCGGGAGGGGCGCGGGCTTTGCGCCAGAGTATCGAAAGCGGGGTGAAGGAATGGGGCGATTGGCGGGCAAATCCGGGCAGTGCCAAGGGTTGCGCCTGTCAGCCGCGGACAATATCGCTCTGTTTGACGCATAGCAACAAACCGCGCCCCACGTGTTGCCGCTACCCTGTCGTTCCGGCCGCTTCAGCAGGAACCCATGTCATGACTAGCAACATCCCATCGCTGCCTTTGGCAACCACGCCCGCAGACGTGCTGACTTTCTGGCGCGAGGCCGGGCCGGCACGCTGGTTCGGCCGGGATGTGGCGTTCGATCAGCATTTCTCGCGTCAATTCCACGATGCCCACATGGCTGCCGCACGGCGCGAGCTGGATCATTGGCTGGATTCACCCGAGGGCGCGCTGGCCTTGCTGATCCTGCTCGATCAGTACCCGCGCAATGCGTTTCGCGGCACCGCCCACATGTTTGCCACCGATGCGCTGGCGCTGGTCTTTGCGCGTCTGGCACTCGAGCGCGGCCACGATCTGGCGCTGGAAGAAGCCTTGCGGGTGTTTTTCTATCTGCCGTTCGAGCACAGCGAAGCACTGGTCGATCAGCGGCTTTCCGTACAGTTGTGCGCACCGCTGGGCGGGCAATACGCCGACTACGCCCGCGTGCATCTGGAGGTGATCGAGCGCTTTGGTCGCTTTCCGCACCGCAACATGGTGTTCGGACGTGACACCACGCCGGAGGAGCAGGCATTCCTCGATGGTGGCGGGTTTTCCGGCTAGACCGGAGGCAGGTGTCGTGCCGGAAAGGCGGAAGCGCGCAGGTCGCGCCCCCGCCCTTTTCGAGCTTATGCCGCGAACGACACGCCGGTCTGCTGGCGCAGATCGTCGAGCGAAACGTCCGGTGCGGTTTCCACCAGTTTCAGGCCGGCAGGCGTCACATCGAAGACCGCGAGATTGGTGATGATGCGGTTCACCACGCCCAGGCCGGTGAGCGGCAAGGTGCATGCGGGCAGGATCTTGTGCTCGCCATCCTTGGCGGTGTGTTCCATCAGCACCACGACGCGCTTGACGCCGGCGACCAGATCCATCGCCCCGCCCATGCCTTTGACCATCTTGCCGGGCACCATCCAGTTGGCCAGATCGCCTTTGTCGGTAACCTGCATCGCACCGAGGATGGCCAGATCGATGTGGCCGCCGCGGATCATCGCGAAGGAGTCGTGGCTGCCGAAGTAACTGGCGCCTTGGCGTGCGGTGACGGTTTGCTTGCCGGCGTTGATGAGGTCGGCATCCACTTCCTCCTCGCTCGGGAACGGGCCGATGCCGAGCAGGCCGTTCTCCGATTGCAGCCACACATCCACGCCTTCGGGAATGTGGTTGGCCACCAGGGTGGGCAGGCCGATGCCGAGGTTCACATAGTCGCCGTCGTGCAGCTCGCGTGCGGCCAGTGCCGCCATCTGGTCACGATTCCAGGCCATTACACACCTCCCGCGCGCACGGTGCGCTGTTCGATTCGTTTTTCCGGCGTGGCGTTGACCACGATGCGGTCCACGTAGATGCCGGGCAGGTGCACCTGATCCGGATCGATCTCACCGATCTCCACCAAGTGCTCCACTTCCACCACGGTGGTTTTTCCGGCCATCGCCACCGCCGGGTTGAAGTTGCGCGATGTCTTGCGGAACAGCAGGTTGCCGGCCTTGTCGGCCTTCCACGCCTTGACCAGCGAGACATCGGCGCGCAGTGCCGTTTCCAGCACGTAGTGGCGATCGCCGAACTGGCGGGTTTCCTTGCCTTCGGCCACCACGGTGCCGTAGCCGGTGGCGGTGAAGAAGGCCGGAATGCCGGCGCCGCCCGCGCGGAGGCGTTCGGCCAGCGTGCCTTGCGGATTGAATTCCAGTTCCAGCTCGTTGGAAAGGTACTGGCGCTCGAACTCCTTGTTCTCGCCCACGTAGGAGGAAATCATCTTGCTGATCTGGCGCGTTTCCAGCAGTTGCCCGAGGCCAAAGCCATCCACGCCGGCGTTGTTGGAAATCACGGTAAGGCCTTTCACGCCGGTATCGCGCAAGGCGGCGATCAGGGCCTCGGGGATGCCGCACAGGCCGAAGCCGCCGACGGCCAGGGTCTGGCCATCTGCGACCAATCCCGCCAGTGCGGCATGGGCGTCGGGGTAGAGTTTTCGGGAACTTGAAGTCATGTCGCAGGATTCTCGCAAACGCCGTGAACGGACGGACGTTGCATCTTAGAACCTGCCGCCGAAGGGGTCATTAGCACTTACGGGCAATACCGCGTGCGCGCTCCGCTCGGCTTCGGCGAGGTGCGCCGGCAGTGGGGCCTATTTCATCTGACCCGCATCGATCCGGATCGTTTCCTGATGTGCGCTCTCGCAACGCCCTTCCACGCACTGGCAGCCGCTGATCGAGGGAAAACCGCAGATGCCGGCGGTGCCGGATTCGGCGCAGGCCGCCTTTACCTGTTCGGGAAAGGTGGGGCTGTCCACGTTGACGCAGGCCGGGTAGTAGCCGCAGCAGTTGCCGACATCCTTGACGGTGCAGTGGGCATCGGTGGTGCAGGAATAGTCGACGTTGCCGATGGCCTTCGTTGTGCCAGGTGTTGTCCTGCCGGCAGGGCTTTCGGTGCCGTCTGGCGCCTTGGGTGGCGAATCTTCATGAGCGATGGCCTCCTGTACCGGCGACGTTGCCGCATCGCGTGATGGCGCGCACGCGGCGAGCAGGGCCAGGACCAGGGCAGTGGCGAGAAGGCGCAAGATCATGGTTTGGTGGCCCAGGTGTCGCGCAGTGTGACCACGCGATTGAATACCGGATGCCCGGGGCTGTGATCGTAACGGTCGGTGACGAAATAACCGGTGCGCTCGAACTGGAACCGGGTTTCCGGCTCGGCCCGCACGGCCGCCGGCTCGCCAAAACCGCGTACCACGCGACGCGATTCGGGATTGATGTAATCGCGATAGGTTTTGCCATCGGCTTCATCATCCGGGTTGGGCACCGAGAAAAGACGGTCGTAGAGGCGGATTTCCGCATCAACCGCATGCTTGGCGCTGACCCAGTGGATGGTGCCTTTTACCTTGCGATCCACCGCGCTGCCGCCGGGGCGGGTGTCAGGATCGAGTGTGCCGCGCAGCTCGACCACGTGATCGCCATCCTTGATCACGTCATCGCAGCGCACGATGCCCACGCCGCGCAGGCGCACTTCGCCACCGGGCACGAGGCGCTTGAAGCCCTTGGGCGGAACTTCGGCAAAATCCTCGCGCTCGATCCACACCTCGCGCGCAAACGGCACCTGACGGCTGCCGCGTGATTCGTCTTTTGGGTGATTGGCGAAATCGAGGGTTTCTTCGTGGTCTTGCGGCAGGTTGGTGAGAACGAGCTTGAGCGGTTCGATCACGGCCAGGCGGCGCTCGGCGGCGGCATCCAGATCCTCGCGGATGCAGCCTTCGAGAATCGAGTAATCCAGCAGCGAGTTCTGTTTGGAAATACCGATGCGATCCACCAGCAGGCGCAGCGCCGCCGGCGTGGCACCACGGCGACGGATGCCCTGCAACGTGGGCATGCGCGGATCGTCCCAGCCATCGACGAGCTGGTCTTCGACCATTGCCAGGAGCTTGCGCTTGCTCATGACGAGATAGTTGAGATTGAGGCGCGAAAACTCGATCTGGCGCGGTTTGGCGGCGGTGTTGGGTACGCCTTTTGCCACCAGCGGAGCCATCAGTTCCGGCGTGCCGGCGAGATCGACCTTGTCCACGCACCAGTCGTACAGCGGGCGGTGGTCTTCAAATTCCAGCGTGCACAGCGAGTGGGTGATGCCTTCGATGGCATCGCCGAGGGCGTGGGCGATGTCGTACATCGGGTAGATGCACCAGGCATTGCCGGTGTTCTGGTGTTCGACGTGCTTGATGCGATACAGCGCCGGATCGCGCAGGTTGATGTTGCCCGAGGCCATGTCGATTTTCGCGCGCAGGGTGCGGGCACCGTCGGGGAATTCGCCGGCGCGCATGCGGCGGAACAGGTCGAGGCTTTCCTCGATGCTGCGTTCGCGAAAAGGCGAGGGCCGTCCCGGTTCGGTCAAGGTGCCGCGATAGGCGCGCACTTCTTCGGCGGAAAGGTCGCAGACGTAGGCATCGCCTTGCCGGATCAGCTTCTCGGCGGCCAGGTAATACACCTCGAAATAGTCCGAGGCATGGCGCAATTCGGCCCACTCGAAGCCGAGCCAGCGCACGTCGTCCTGAATGGCCTGCACGTATTCGGGATCTTCCTTGGCCGGGTTGGTGTCGTCGAAGCGCAGGTTGCAGCGCCCCGAAAACTCCTGCGCGATGCCGAAGTCCAGACAGATCGCCTTGGCGTGGCCGATGTGCAGATAGCCGTTCGGCTCCGGCGGGAAGCGGGTCTGGATCGCGCTGTGCTTGCCCGAGGCCAGGTCCTCGCGGACGATCTGGCGGATGAAATCGTTACGTTCTGGGGTGGCGTCGGACATGGCGCGATGGGGTGGTGGAAAAGAGCGGAAGTTTACCCCGGAAGCGACGCAGGCAGGACGCGAGCGGCTGCCGAGGCCGTCGCGTCAACTGTTCATTCGAAGCCGTCGCGCAACATCACCGTGACTTCGAACGCACCGATGTCCGCACGGGCGCCGGGGCCGAGGCGGTTGGGCATGTCCGGATCGTCGACGCTGCCATGACGCACCAGATCGGCGCCACCGAGTCCGCTGTCGAGCAATTGGGCGGTATCGCAGGCATCGATGGCGCTGTCCGGGCGGGCGGGGCGGTAGTCGTAATGGGCGCGGGAAATGAAGGCATAGGGCGCCGGTTGGATCAGCGCACGGGTGCCGCTGCCGGTAAACGCGGGTGCTTTCACGCAGTCGGCGTCGATGGGATTGACCGCGAACAGCACCTGCACGCCGGGCCTGGGTTCGATGATGGAGGAGCGCAGCACCAATGGCATCGTGGTGGGGCCGTTGTAGATTTCCCAAGGGCCGCCCGCGGCGGCGGTTGCCGCAAGCGTGTTGTCGGCCATCGTCACGTGCTGGAGGTGGACTTGGTTGGGCCCTGCGCCCAGCGACAGGGTGGCGCAGGGTGAATGTGCGGATGGGTTGATGCACTGGTTGCCGGCAATCACCGCCGAATCCAGCCAGATGCGATTCATGATGCCGCTGACGGGGCCGATGCTGCCGCTATGGATTGCCGCGCCGCCGCCATCGGAGCTGCGATTGTCCGCCAACAGGACTTGCCCCAGTCGCAGGCTGCCGTGCATCACCATCGCCGCGCCGCCACGGCTGGCGACGTTGCCGGTGATCTGGTTGCAGCCGTAGCGGCCTTCGCAGTTCTTGAGCCATCCTGGCAGGTGATCCAGAAAGCGCGTCATTTGCGCCGAGGCGCCCGGGCCCATGGCATTGCCGTAGAGATAAAGGCCGCCGCCATTTCCCGTCGCGGCGTTGTTGTGGATCGTCATTTCCACGGCGACGAGACTGGCGGTGCCGAGCAGTGCGATGCCGCCGCCGTTGCCGGTGGTGGCGTTGTCGGCAAGCAGGAAACCACGCGGCGTGGGCATCGGCAGGTCGGGATCGCCACTGAGCCAGCCTACTTCCACCGAGGATGCACTGTTGATGTTGCCCGTGGCGAAAATCCCGCCGCCGGTGTTTTCATATGCGGTAGTGCTGCCGTTGGCGCTGTTGTGGGTCACCGCGACG
>JAEXRB010000209.1 GCA_023438325.1 Pseudomonadota bacterium
GAACATGCCCGGCTTGTAGCTGGCCGGCGGGCTGGTGATGCCACCTTCCCAGGCCGGGATGGAACCATCGGCATTGCCTGCGGCAACCGCGCCGATGGCAGTCAGCTCCTGGCCGAGCTTGGCGGCCTGACCGGCATCAACGGCAGCCAATGCCGTGCCGGTGGCCAGCGCCATGCCGACACAGACAGCCAAGGTGGTACGGATACGAGAAGTCATGTGGGCGCTCCTTGGTCTGCGATCAGAACGAATACTTGGCCACGAGCGAATAGAAATCGCGATCGTAGATCTGGTTGTAGGGCTTGCCGCCGGAGAAGATCGTGTAGCTCAAGTCCAACGACCAGCGGTTCATGTAGCTGGCTTCCACGCCCACGGTGCCGGACTTGCGGCCTTCCAGGAAGTTGCCGCCCGGCCCCGGTGTGGTGCCCTGTACGTCATGATTGAACGCGACGCGCGGCGAAATGTTGAACGCCGTGCCGAACGCGCCGGGGTAATCGGCACGAGCCGCAACACGGTAGCCCCAGCTGAACGCGGTCGGGAAACCGCCGGGGGTGGTGGCCGGATTGCGCAGCGCACCGGAGTCGATGGCGGCGCCACCGCTGGTATCGGTGCCCTCGCCTTCGTAGCGCAGGATCGACGGATCTGGCAGATCCCAGACTTCGGTCGCACCGATTTCGCCGACCAGCGCGATCTGCTCGGCACCGAGGAAATTGCCGGGGCCGATGGCCTTGGTGAAAGTCGACTGGATCTGGCTGACCTTGTGGCGTTCCCAGCCCTGGATGTATTCACCCGGGCCGTAGTTGCCGAGCTGGCTCTGGAACTGCAGGCCTGGCTGCGGCACCACCGCGTTGAGCGGGGAGAGGCCCGCGAACAGCAGTTCCACGTCGTCGATCTGCAACGGCATGTTCGGGCGGTAGCTGACCTCACCCTGGAAGGCGATGCCGCCGGGCAACGACGTGCTCCAGGACAGGCCGTAGAGCTCGATGTCTTCCGGATATTCGAGGAAGTAGCTGCCCGAGCTGGGCGCCGCATTGGTGACGGCGATGCCGGAGATCACCGGCACGCGGCTGTGGTACTTGAGGTAATACAAGCCGAACTCCACGCCGTTCCAGAAATCGGCGTAGTAACGCAACGCGGCACCGTATTGGCCGTTGTCGCGGGCGTTCTTGTTGGCACTGCGCGGGAAGGCGGCCGAGCAGCCCGCACCGATCAGGGTCATGGCCGTCTGGGCGCCGTATTGCGCAGCGTAATCGTCGAAGCGGTCACTGTTGGCATAGCCGGCGGTGCCGTTGAAGCAGGTCTCGCGATACCGCTCGGGGTTGTAGACCGGCTGCGGCACGGCGCCGAAGTTCAGCATCACGTAGTTGCCACCGGGCGCGGCGAAATCGTTGGCCGAGAAATAGGTGCCGGAGGCATCGATTTCCACTTCCTCGAACTCGAACAGGTACAAGGCTTCGAGCGAAAGATTCTCGGTGAGGGAGAAGGAGGCCCACAACGAATCCACCGGCAGGAAGGCTTCCTTCAATTCGGCGCCGGCCACGCGCAGCGCGGACAGGTCGAACGGATTGATCACGTTGATGCCGTTGGTGATGAAGGTGCTTTCACCCCAGCTCACCACCTGCCGGCCCAGACGTACCGTGCCCTGCCCGGATTCGCCGTAGTTGAAGTTGTGGAACACGAACGAGTCGAGCAGGCGGAAGCGCTTGCCGATCAGGTCCTTGGCGTCACTGGTGAGGTCGTCACGACCGGCGTTCTCGAAATCGTAGAAGTACGTCGCACGGGCAAACGCACCGGAATTGCGGTAGTTGAGCGACAGTTCGGAGGTGATCTTGAAGGCGTTGGAGATCACATCGCCCTTGTCGTACTTCAGATTGCCGTCGTCGCGGTTGGCCGAGAAGCGACCGCGAGCGGCGAGCTGCAACTGCTGCGCTTCCATGTAACGACCGGCGGCCTGCAGGGCGCTGATCTGCGCCACGATGGTCGGATCGAAATGGGACTTGGCGAGCAGCCCATCAGACTGATCCTGCGCGCGCCAGGACGCGCCGAAGGACACCGTGGTGTCCAGCGAGCCGGAGAAATCCCCGTTTGAAAAATCGAAGGCCAGCGCCGGCGCAGCGCCGAGTGCGAGGACACCGGCCACAGCCAGCGCCAGAGGAGCGCGCGCCGCGCGGAAAAACGTCTTGTTCGGAATCATGGTGGGCTCCTGTCTTACTGCGCGCGGATGACGGACGGATCCTGCACCACCACGGTGGTACCGGAGGACATCAGCAAGCTGGCCATCTGGCCCTGCATTTCAGCCGTGACGGCGGGCGCAGTCGGACTGATCAGCGAGGCATGTTCGCCTGCGGTGAAGCGCGTCACCCCACGGATGCCATTGGCGGCCTGCGTGGTCTGGGTAATGGCGCTGAGACCAAGCACGCGGATCAGCGGATCTGTGCCGGAAAGCGGTGCGCCGGGCACGTTGTTGGGCACGACCTGATCGGGCTTGTTGGCCGCGCCATCGCCGACGACTTCGTGCAGCAGGATCGCGTTCTGGGCCGAGGCAAAGCCGTAGTTGACCGGGTCGATGGAATCGATCACCTGCTGCGCCGCGCCCATGAAACTGTCGTAAGTCGGCGTACCGGCCTGCACGCCGGATGCGGCAAGGCCTGCGCGGATGCGCGGCCCGAACGTCGCCGAGCCATCGAGCAGGCGCGCGATGCCACCACCGGGCGCGGAAAGCATGCCCACGTTGACGTTCGGCTCCAGTGCCAGGAACGAGGTGCCGACGATGGCGCCCAGCGAGAGGCCGACGAACTGCATGCGCGAGGAGTCGAAGTCGCCGGTGCCGTTGCCATCGATGTCCAGTGAAGGCAGCGTGGCGGTCAGCACGAACAGGTCGGCTACGGCCTGGCGCAGGTTGTCGCGCGAGGTCAGCAACGAGGACAGATTGATGAAGTGCGTGCCGGAGCTGTCGGCAATGCCGTCCTGACCGGGCGCGCCGCTGGCGTTGTTCACGTAGTCGACATCGAAGGTGCGCTCGGAAGCGATTGCACCGAACGGCGTGTTGCCGATGGCGAAGGGGCTGTCCGAG
>JAEXRB010000262.1 GCA_023438325.1 Pseudomonadota bacterium
CCGGCACGATCCAGACCATCGATTGGCAGCCGAGCAGGCGATGTTCCTCGGTTTTGCATGCCTCCGGGAACGCCGGCAGTTTTCGACCGAGGTCGATCAGGTATTGATAACGCTCGCTCCAGTCACCGAAAAAGCCGAACTCCTCGACGATGGCGGCTTGTGCCAGCGCCGCGCTGGGCTCCATCGGGAATATCCCGCTGCTCATGCGCGCCGCCAACGCACGCCCTGTGGCGTGTCTTCCAATGCGATGCCTTCAGCCGCCAATTGCTCGCGGATGGCGTCGGCACGGGCGAAATCGCGTGCTTTCTTGGCGGCGATGCGCTCTTCAACCAGGGCCTGGATGCGGGCGTCGTCGCCGGCATCGGTGCCGCGTGAGAACCAGTCTGCGGGCAATTGCTGCAACAGCCCGAGGGCGCGCCCTGCGGCCAGCAGATGGCGTTTGGCGTGGATGCGTTCGTCCGTTGTTCCCGCCTTGCGTGCGGCAGCGGCAAGGCCGGCCAGTTCGGCCAAGGCCGCAGGCGTGTTGATGTCGTCCTCTAGCGCAGCCTCGATGGTGGCCGGAATGTCTGCATCGGTTGCGGCCACTTCCACGTCGCCCAGGTCGCGCAACGTGCCGTAAAGGCGATCCAGCGTACGCACGCTTTGCTCCACCAGCGCATCGGACCAATCCAGCGGTTGGCGGTAATGCGCCGAGAGCAGCGCATAGCGCAGCGCTTCGGCCGGATGGCGGGCGAGCAGGTCGTTGACGCGGCTGACGTTGCCGATGGACTTGGACATCTTGGCCCCGTCGAACATCAACATGCCGTTGTGCAGCCAATAGCGCGCAAAGGGCTTGCCGCCATGCGCACAGGTGCTCTGGGCAATTTCATTTTCGTGGTGCGGGAACTGGAGGTCGATGCCGCCGGCGTGGATATCGATGGTGTCGCCAAGGTGCGCCTCGGCCATCGCCGAGCATTCGATGTGCCAGCCGGGGCGGCCGCGGCCCCATGGCGAATCCCAGCCGGGAAGGTCGTCGCTGGAGGGTTTCCACAGCACGAAATCGCCGGCATCGCGCTTGTATGGCGCAACCTCCACGCGAGCTCCGGCGAGCATTTCATCCGGGTCGCGGCGCGAGAGCGCGCCGTACTCGGGATAACTTGCCACCGAGAACAGCACGTGGCCTTCGGCGGCGTAGGCATGACCGCTGGTGATCAGGCGCTCGATCATCGTGATGATCTGCGGGATGTGCGTGGTGGCGTGTGGTGTCACGTCCGGCGGTGCCACGCCGAGCGCGTCCATGTGCTCGCGGTAGGCGGCGCTGTATTTGTCGGTGATGACGCTGATCGGAACCCCGAGTTCGCGCGCCGCAGCGTTGATCTTGTCGTCCACGTCGGTGATGTTGCGTGCGTAGATCACTTCGCCATAGCGGCGGCGCAACATCGCGGCCAGCACGCCGAATACCACGGGTGGACGCGCATTGCCGATGTGCACGTAGTTGTAGACGGTCGGGCCGCAGACATACATCGTCACGCGCGCCGGATCGGCCGGGGTGAAGGGTTCGGTCTGTCGGGTCAGGCTGTTGTAGAGTTGCAGGGCCATAGATGGTGCCGAGTGCAGTGCCGCATCAGGGGATGATGGCGGCGTGATGTAGGGGAAGGAGGGTTAAAGGCGGGATTCAGCCGTTTCCTGCTTGAATCGCTCCCCATGTTAAGGCGAGGCCGATCAGAACCGAAACGTCTTTCCATCGGGAACCACGACGTTGGCGGCTGCATTGAGGTTGTTCACGGAGTTCGTGTCGATGTTGTTCGCGCAGGAAGGCGCATCCGCCGCTCAAGGCGGAGCGTGATCAGGGAGGATGTCATGAAGTCCAGGATGCTGCTGACGGCTGTGTTTTTCGCCGCTCCTGCCGTTTCGCAGGATATGGTCTATGTCGATACACCAGTGCAGGGACGCGAGAACGTCAGCTATGCCTATGCCGATGTGCTGCGTGCCGTTCCCACCTACGAGATCTTGCAGGTGTCCGAGGCCAAGGAGGAGTGCGCCGAGCGGACTGTTCCCGAGACCCTGCCGCTCGCCTCCGCCCATGCAGAGGTCGCCAATGGCCATGATGGCGCGCAGACGCTGGTCGTTGCTTCCGAGCGCACCGCTGCCGATGCCTCGCTGCCGATGCGTGACTGCCGCCTCGTGAATGTGGTGCGCGAGGAACGGCGCATCAATGGCTACGACGTGGAGTACCGCTACAAGGGCTTGTCGTACATGTCGCGCATGGATTACGACCCTGGCAACAAGCTGCGCATCCGCGTCACTGTCGCGCCGGCGGATTGATTTTCGTGTCTTGTTGCGCCGCAGCAGCGTTCATGCCAGACTCCGCCGCCATGAATTGCGCCTGCGCCACCTCCGATGTCCTGACTTCTGCCCGCATGGCGGCAGGCATGACATCGCGCGCGCGCCGACCGTTGCCGCCACGATAAGGCTGGGCGACGGCGGCTATCCGCCATTCCGATGAATCCATCGAAAGCCCGGCCTCGTGCCGGGCTTTTTGCTTTCCGATCAGCCCCCGCCACCATTTTTCCCGAACCGGATTTCCCCCAATGACAGTCATCCGACATTTCCTCAACACCCAGGACTGGAGTCGCACCGACCTCGACGCACTGCTGGCCGATGCGGCGCGCCTGAAGCGCGAGAAACTTGGCGATGCGCTCAAGGGGAAGTCCATCGCGCTGGTGTTCTTCAATCCTTCGATGCGTACCCGCACCAGCTTCGAGCTGGGTGCCTTCCAGCTCGGCGCCCACGCCATCGTGCTGCAACCGGGCAAGGATGCCTGGCCGATCGAGTTCGATCTGGGCACGGTGATGGATGGCGATACCGAGGAGCACATCGCCGAGGTGGCACGGGTGCTGGCGCGTTACGTGGATTTGATCGGCGTGCGCGCCTTCCCGAAGTTCAAGGACTGGGCCTACGACCGCGAAGACCATGTGCTCAAGGCGTTCGCGAGATATTCAACGGTGCCGGTCATCAACATGGAGACCATCACCCATCCCTGCCAGGAGCTGGCGCATGCGCTGGCGTTGCAGGAACACTTCGGTACGTC
>JAEXRB010000287.1 GCA_023438325.1 Pseudomonadota bacterium
CCAGTCGGCGCGGTACACCAGATATTGCGAGAACACGGCAGCCAGACGATCGGCCAACTGGAAGCGGCGGCGCGCCAAATCGGCTGCGTCGCCGGCGCCGCCCTGGGTCAGATAACGTGCGATGCGCGGATCGGACAGGCCCTCCACCTCCAGGCCGGCCAGCACTGCCCAGCGCAACGCCTCGCGCCGCCATGCAGGCAAGGCCTGCGCGTCCTCGCCCAGGCGCTCATCCGCCACTTGTGCCAGCCATGCGCTCGGCAATATCACTTCCACGTTCGCCACCACGCCGGTGGTGCCGGCGTGCCGTGCCATCGCGCCAGTCAGCCATTGCCGCATGCCCGGATGTGCGGCGATCACGGTTTGCGGCGCGAGCGCATCCTCAGGGCAAGTCTGGGCCAGCGCCGTCATCAAGGGCGGCACCAACGCCTCGAGGCGGCTGGCGCGCAGGATGATGAGATGGGCGTCGGTAGTCATTGCTTCCTTCGAATCGGAATCCGCGACAGCGGCACCGCTGCCAGATCATGCCCGCCTTCACGCACCGGCTGTCCCGGTTCCGGCGCGAAGGCGTGCGCGTAGATGACTTCATAGGTGGCCGGCAGCAAACCATCCGGTTGCCGGAAACTCTCGTATGCGGCGATCGCGCCTTCCAACCGGGATTTGCCGGTGAGCGTGCGGCGTCGGGTTGCGACGGCATTGCTGGCACCGATGCCGCGCAGGTCCCGCATCAGATCCATCGCGCCGGGATAGGTGAGCGTGAAGCGATCGGTATCGAGCACGGGATTGCGGAAGCCGCCGGCCATCAGCGCATCGCCGATGTGCTGGATGGGCGGAAAATCGCTCACGTGCGGTGCCTCGTCCACGGCGGCGAAAGCATTGCGCAGTTCTTCCAGCGTCAGCGGGCCGAAGCTGGACAAGGCGAGAAAGCCGCCCGGTGCGAGCACGTTGCGCCACTGCGCGACGAGGCCGGGCACATCTTCGATCCACTGCATGCACAGGTTGGAAAACACCAGATCGAAGCTGCCCGGCGCGAACGGCAAGGCGCGCGCATCGGCACACACGGTGGTGTAACGCGGCAACCACAGACCAGCGGCACGCTTGGCCTGTCGCAGCATCGGCAAGGCCAGATCCAGGGCCACCACCTGCGCCTTGGGCCAGCGTTTTTTCAGCGCACGGCTGGCGCTGCCGGGGCCGCTGCCGACATCGAGAATGCGCGTCGGTGGCGTGGTGATGTAATCGAGTCGATCCAGCAGGCGGGCTTCGACTTCGTGTTGCAGCACGGCGCGTTCGGCATAGCCGGAAGCGGCGCGACCGAAGCTGCGGCGGACGTGGCGGTAATCGAACGGTTCGGAAGCCATGCGGGCGTGATCCTTGGCTTCATCGCGAAGCGTGGCTGCCATTGTCCAACGCCATCAACGCTTCGGCCACCGCATCGGGTTCAGCCAGAAACGGCATGTGGCCGGTATCCAGCTCCAGATAATGTGCGCCCGGTGCCGCATCGGCGGCCCAACGCATGGCCTGCGGCGGTACGAGGCGATCACGACGGCCGGCGATCCAGAGCGACGGCATCGCCAGTTTTGCCACCGCTTCACGCAGATCACCGGCCTGCAGCAACGCCAAGCCTTGCCGCAACGCGGCCAGCTCCGGCGGGCCATGCTCGAACGCCTGGGCGCGCAAGGTGCGCAGTTCGGTGCCGGCGTGTGCCGAACCCATCGCCTCCAGCGCGAGGAAACGTTCGACGGTGGCGGTGAAATCGCGCTCCAGCCCAGCGCCGAACTGCTCGAACACATGCGCCGGTACTCCGTGCGGCCAATCGTCCGCGCTGACGAAACGCGGATTGGATGCGATGGCGGCCACGGCACGAATCCGTGCAGGCGCTTGCTGCGCGGCGTGCAACGCGATCATGCCGCCAAGCGACCAGCCCGCCCATACCGCGCCATCGGGAATCCGCTCGATCAGCCCGGCCAGGATGGTTTGCAGATCGAAGGCTGCATCGTCGCGGCTGCGCCCATGGCCGGGCAGTTCGACCAGATGCACGGCAAAGCGCGCCGCCAACACACGGGTGAGCGGTGCGAACAGGCCCGAATGCATCGCCCAGCCGTGGATCAATACCAAAGGCGCGCCGTTGCCGACAATCTCGATATGCAACGCCGATTACTCCCCGGCCAAACGCCGCGCCACACCCGCCAGTGCATCGAGCAGGGCATCGACATCGCTTTCGTGGTGCAGCGCGCTGAGCGTGACGCGCAACCTTGCGCGGCCCTCGGGCACGGTGGGCGGGCGGATCGCACCGACGAAGAAACCGGCCTTCTCCAGCTGTTTGGATGCAGCCAGTGCGGCGGTGTTGGTGCCCATCAGGATCGGCTGGATCGGCGTGGTGGATTCCAGCAGATCAAGCCCGATCTGCTGCGCACCGCGGCGGAAGCGCGCAATGAGTGCGGCCAGTTTGAAGCGACGCCAGTTCTCGCGCCGCGCCACGCCCAATGCGGCGGTGGCGGCAGCGGCCAGCGCCGGCGGCATCGCGGTGGTGTAAATGTGGGGCCGGGCGGTTTCGGCGATGGCTTCGATCAATCCTTCCTGCCCCACCAGCACCGCGCCTGCGCCACCCAGCGCCTTGCCCAGCGTGATGAGCTGCAATGGCACCTCACGCGCGGTAAGGCCGGCGTAAGCCACGCTGCCGCAACCATCGGGGCCGATCACGCCTGCGCCATGTGCATCGTCCACATACAACGTGGCGTTCTCGCTGCGTGCCAGCACCGCCAGCAACTTCAGCGGCGCGATGTCGCCATCCATGCTGAACACGCCATCGGTCGCCAGCAGCGCCGCCGCATCAGGCCGGCTGCGCAACTGGCGCAATGCGCCATCGGCCTGTGCATGGGGATAACGCTTGAAATCGGCGCCGGCCAGACGCGCGCCGTCGATCAGGCTGGCGTGATTGAGTTTGTCCTGCACGCATAAATCACCCTCGCGCAGCAGCGCCTGCAACACCGCAAGATTGGCCAGATAGCCGGAGCCGAACAGCAACGCACGTGGATAGCCCTGCCATTGCGCGATGGCTTCTTCCAGTTCGCGATGCTCGCGGTGATGGCCGCAAACCAGATGCGACGCCCCCGCCCCCACACCGCGCCACACCGCCGCCTCCTGCAATGCCGCCACGACATCCAGATGCTGCGACAGGCCAAGGTAATCGTTGCTGCAGAAGTTGCGCAGTACCCGGCCATCCACCTCGATGGCGATGCCTTCGCGCCCGGTGATTTCGCGTGTGCGCCGCTCCAGCCCGGCGCGCTGACGAGCGGCACGTTCGCTCGCAAGACGCGGCAAAAGACCCGGCCTCGCGTTGCGCTCGTACGGCCCGGCGGCCATCTCAGGCGACCTGTTCCGCGGTGCAGGCCGGCGCGCAGATATCCGCATGCACCGTTCCGGTATCGTGCTCCATCGCCATGCCGGTGATGCCCAGACGGGCGAACAAGGCGCGATCGCGTTCGGCCTGCGGATTGGCCGTGGTCAGCAACTTCTCGCCATAGAAAACGGAATTGGCGCCCGCCATGAAGCACAGCGCCTGCAACTCGTCGCTCATCTGCTCGCGCCCTGCCGACAGGCGCACCATGGACGCCGGCATCAGCAAGCGCGCCACCGCGATGGTGCGGACGAACTCGAACGGATCCAGCTCCTTCGTCCCGGCCAGCGGCGTGCCGTGTACTTGCACCAACCGGTTGATCGGCACCGATTCGGGATGCTCGGGCAGGTTCGCCAAGGTCTGCAACAGACCGGCGCGCTGCTCGCGGCTCTCGCCCATGCCGACGATGCCGCCACAACAGGTTTTCATGCCGGCAGCGCGCACGTTGGCGAGCGTATCGAGGCGATCCTGGTACACCCGCGTGCCGATCACCGAATCGTAAAACTCCGGTGCCGTATCCAGATTATGGTTGTAGTAATCCAGACCGGCGTCTTTCAGGGTTTCGGCCTGATCGGCATTGAGCATGCCGAGCGTGGCGCAGGTTTCCAGCCCCAGCGCCCGCACGCCGCGCACCATGTCGGCCACTTTTTCCACATCGCGATCCTTCGGCGAACGCCACGCCGCGCCCATGCAGAAACGCGTCGCACCTGCCGCGCGTGCCTCGCGCGCGCGCGCCAGCACCGCCTCGGTATCCATCAACTTCTCTGCCTTCAGCCCGGTATCGTGGCGGGCCGATTGCGGGCAGTAACCACAATCTTCCGGACAACCGCCGGTCTTTATGGAAAGCAGCGTGGATACTTGTATCTGGCTGGCGTCGAAACGCTCGCGATGCACCGTGGCGGCGCGGAACAACAGCTCGGAGAAAGGAAGGCCGAACAGCGCGAGGACTTCTTCTCGGCTGTAATCGTGACGAAGCGGTGTAAGCATCAGGCAGGTCGCTGCAAAAGCTTGCCAATGGCAAAGTGCGCGCAGTCTGGAAACCCTACCCATGCCTGTCAACCACGACCTTTCGTTACGCGACCGACTTTCTCGCTGGCTGCTGCCGCCGCGCTGCCTCGCCTGTGACGAACCTTCGCGCACGATCGACTTGTGCGACAGCTGCCGCGCAGCGTTGCCCCACAACCTGCCCGCCTGCCCATGTTGCGCGCTACCGCTGGCTGAACCTGCGCCGGCCTGCGGAGAATGCCTCGCTTCGCGCCCGTCGTTCACCCGCAGCATTGCGCCATGGCGTTACGAAGGCGTGATCGCGCACCTGATCCCGCGCCTGAAGTTCCACCGCGAATTGGCCATCGCACACACCCTCGGCACGCTCGCCGCACAGCAGCTTGCCGACTGGCCGGGCTGGCAAGACGCCCACTGCCTCATCCCCCTGCCCTTGCACCCGGCGCGCCTCGGCCAGCGCGGTTACAACCAGGCCCTAGAACTGGCGCGACCGCTGGCCCGCATCCACACCCTGTCCATCGACACCAGCACGCTCAGCCGAATCCGCCCCCCCCTCCCGCAAACCGACCTCGCCGCCGCCGCTCGCCGCCGCAACCTGCGCGGCGCATTCGCAGCAGAAAAAATCACCGGGAAAATCGTGATCCTCATCGACGACGTGATCACCACCGGCACCACCGCCCGCGAAGCGGCGCGCGTGCTGATCCAGGCCGGTGCCACAGAAGTGCGCGTCATGGCACTGGCACGAGCACCTTAGAACATCGTTTGCGGGAAAACCTTCAGGCCTCGGCTGCAAACGCCGCGTGATAGGCCACCGTGCCGCGCGGCAGCGGCGCATTGAACGCGACCGCCTGGAAATATTCCGGCGGCACATCCGGCAACACCAGCGATGGCTCCGCCTTGAAACCAAAGCGCGCGTAATACTCCGGGTCGCCGAGCACCACGCACCCTGCTGCGCCCAGTTCATGCAACTG
>JAEXRB010000297.1 GCA_023438325.1 Pseudomonadota bacterium
GACGTACACCGCGCACGCCGAAGGTGGCGCGCGCGCCGAAACCGCGGATCGAGATCTGTTCGTCCTGCGCGTAGTTCTGGCGATTGCGCACCGTGACACCGGCCACGCCACCCAACACATCCGACAGGCCCACCAAGGGTCGCGCGATGCGGCCCGCATCCACCGCCACCGCATCCACCGATGCAGGCACCTGTGAAGGATCGCTCGCACTGCGCGTGGCGCTGACGACGATGTTCGGCAGCCGATCCAGGGCGTCGGCATCCAGATTGGACTCAAGTTTCGCTTCGGCCCAGGCAGGGCTGCACAACAGTACGCCTGCACTTGCGAGAAGGCTTTGGCGACACGCGACGAACAGTCGACGTGCGCGAGGTATTTCTTTCATCGGTCATCCCCTGGCAGGTGGGAAAAGACGTCGAGGAACACGGTTCGGGAGATCAGGTTTCCCCCGCATCCGGCAAAGACGATGCACCACACGTCACTGGAAAACGAACTTGCCTTTCATGATGGCCCAGTGGCCCGGGAAGGAGCAGAAGTAGCTGTAGTCGCCCCCGGGTGTCAGGCCTGCGGTGGAAAAGGTGATGGTGTCGCTCTCGCCTCCACCGATGACGGCCGTATGTGCCAGCACGCGCGCGTCGTCCTTGGGCACGTAGGCATTCTCCGACTCGTTCATCCCGGCGATGGCCACCGAACGCATCTTCGAGGTCTCGGTCAGCACCCAGTTGTGGCCCATCGAGGTCGCCGGCATGGTGCCGACGTGCTTGAGCGTCAGGGTGACTTCCTTGCAGCTTGCCGGCACGGTGAGTTCGGTCTGCACGAAACTCATCTGGTCGGTGCTTTCGATCACCAGCTCGCAAGGATTGGCGGATGTTGCGGCACTGCCGACAAGCAGAAGCAGGCCGGCAGCCAGGGCGGAAAACATGGATGTCATGGCAGGGATCTCATCGTCATGGAAAAAGCGAATGGGCGCGCGGCATCACGCTGCGCGCCCGGAAAATCCTCAGAAGAACACGATGCCGCCGAAGCTTGCACCGTTCATGCGCGCACTCTCGCCGTTGAACCCCCTGGAGCGGGTCTGGGCCAGCTCGAACGCGAGCGTGACCGAAGGCGTGAGCTGGTAGTACGCACCCGCAGTGGCATTGGCGTTGGATTTCAAACCGGCCGTGACCGGGGTTTCGTCCTTGTTGCGGCTGATGCCGTAGTTGAGGCCGAGCTTGAGCTTGTCGGTGGCTGCGAAACTGCCCTGTGCCAGCCAGTTGGTCGACTTCGTATCTTCCTGATCGCCATCGGACAGGATGCCAAGGCCCTTGCCGGATTGAACGTTGGCCAGCAGCGAGAAAGCCCCGACCGTCGCCGACACACCCGCTTCGACTCCGCGCATGGTGAAGTCGCTTTGACGAGGCAGGGTAGCTTCGAATTTCTGTGTCTTGCCACCGACCCATGCCTTGAAGCCGTCACTGTTCCAGCTGACTTGCGCCTGCACTTGCGGTGCAGCACCGGCATCGTGTGCAGCGCCGTTGTCCACCGGGCTTATCAACGCTCCCGTGAATCCAAAGCCTTCGGTACCCGCCGAACTCCAGGCCAACTGCCCGTAGTTGCCGAGGTACGAATAGCCCGCACCGATGTGGCCGAGCGATACACGCCCTCGCTGTGTCGCCTGGATCGGCATGCCGACACCCAGCAAGGTCATGTCGGTGAGGATGGCATTGGAGCCGAACACGCCGTAATCGCGACCCAGCTTGAAGGTACCGATGTTCTGGTTGCCGATGGTGAAGAAGGCCTGGCGCACATCCACACCGCTGTTGGGTGCGATGGCACTGGATGTGGCGGTATGCGCCATGATGCTGATGTTGCCGCCGATGTCGTAACCGGCCTGATTGCCGGAGAACTTCGTCACCAGGGCATTGGGCAACAAGCCATTGCCGATGGTGGTGCGGCTGTCGCTGCCACCACAGCCCAAACCCTGGCCACCCAGTGCCAGACCGCCGACTGCACCGTCGTCGCAATCCACGGTGGTGTAGTAGGCGTTGATGAAGCCGCCCACGTCGATGGTCCAATCGCCGGCCTGGAACTCTGCGGCCTGGCTACCTGCGATGCCGCACGCGGAAATTGCGGCGGCCAGCGTCAGTCGACGCAAGATGGTGCTGGGTGACGTTGTCATGGTGATGCGCTCCTGAAAGGAATGAGGCGCGATACACGAGGCAGGATCGGCATCGGCAACGTGGGCAATGGGTCATGTGAAACGGTTTGAAACGGAACAGATCGACGTGAAACGGGATGACGAGCGTTGCCGGATCACCAATCGACCGGGCAACCGCTGCAATCCTTGAAATAGGCACCTGAGAACACCGCGAAGCGGATTTTCGTGCCGTGCATCTGCGCACCTTCGAAGGTGCTGTTGCTCAGTTTGGTTTCCTGAAGATCAGCGCTTTGGATGCGCGCTCCCACGAACTTGGCTTTGTTGGCCCAGGCGCCGGACAGATCGACCCCCAGCAGCAAGGCACCACTGAAATCGATGCCCGCCATGCGGGCCGATTCGAAACTCGCCCCGGTCACATCGGCATTGGCCATGCTCGACTGCGCCAGATAGGCCTGCGAGAAGTTGGCCGCCACCACCTTGGCACCATCGAACTTCGCACCGACCAGGTTGGCACGACGCAAGTCGGCACGCGTCAGATCGGCACCGCTGAAGTTGGCGCCACGCAAATCCTTTCCGGCCAGATTGGCAAAGCGCAGATCGGCATTGCTGCAATCAGCTTCCGGCGCTGGCTCGCACATTCGCAACGCCGGGCGATCCGTGGCATCGGGTGTCAGGGCCGTGGCAGGAGCGGCCTGAAGCACGAGGATCAGGAAGGCGGAACCCAATGTCGAAATAGAAACGCTGTTCATGGTTGCACTCACATTCGATGCAAAAAATCGGCATGCGGTGGCAGGCGGGCAGCCTGCCACCATCCGCGTTGCCACCGCACGCCGATACAAAAGCCGGAGGCGGGGCCTGCCATCGGGAACGAAGAATTCGTTCGTCGATGGCAGGCGGAGGGAGGATCAGGATCCGCTCTTCGGCAACTTGAACACCCAGTAGGAACCGCCCTGGGTCACGGTGCGGGTCAGCTCGGCCATGTCGCCACCCCACAGCGGCACCGCGCCGCCATAACCCGAGGCCAAACCGATGTATTGCTCGCCGTCCATTTCCCAGGTCACGGGAATCGAGATGACGC
Source organism: Pseudomonadota bacterium (assembly GCA_023438325.1). GTDB lineage: Bacteria > Pseudomonadota > Gammaproteobacteria > Xanthomonadales > Xanthomonadaceae > Denitratimonas. The sequence goes on from JAEXRB010000297.1 coordinate 3,216, forward strand.
CCGAGCCGGTCTGGAACTTCCAAAGCTCCTTGCCGTTGCGCGCATCGAAGATCTTCACATAGCCATCGGAGGTGCCGGTAACCACGAGATTGCCGGCGGTGGTGAGCGTGCCAGCCCAGAGCGGCAGGGTTTCCTTGTTCTCCCAGACGATCTTGCCGGTCTTGGGATCAAGCGCGCGCAACACGCCGACGTGATCTTCGAACAGGCGCTTGATGCGGAAGCCCATGCCCAGGTACGCAGAGCCCGGCGTGTAGGTGATGTTCTCCGCCCAGTAGTCCATCGCCCAGTGATTGGCCGGGATGTAGAACAGGCCGGTGCCCGGGTTGTAGCTCATCGGGTTCCAGTTCTTGCCGCCGA
>JAEXRB010000198.1 GCA_023438325.1 Pseudomonadota bacterium
CGATTTCACTGACAAGCCGCGTGCGATGTCCTTGTCCAGACTCGACACCTGACTGCCCTTCACGCCAGCCGCCGGCTCCATCTCGAAACGCGTGATCACCGGCCCCGGATACACCCCGACCACCTGCGCCTCGATGCGGAAATCCTTGAGCTTGAACTCGATCTGGCGCGACAGCGTTTCCAGTGCCTCGTCCGAATATCCCTTCGGCTGCGGCTTGGGATCATCAAGCAAGGACAACGGCGGCAAGCCGCCCTCGCGGCTCGGCGTGCCGGCAAACAACGGAATCTGCGTTTCACGGTGGGCACGATCGCTCTTTTCCACCGGCGGTGGCGGCGGCTCGATCTTCACCGGCTCGCGCTTGGCGCGGCGGATCTTCTCCTCGCGCCGGGTTTCCTCACGCTCGGCACGCGCAGCGCGGGCGGAACGCTTTTCCTCCGAGACCTGCTGCTGCACCTTGCGACCCAGCACGCCCCCAAGCGCCAGCACGGCGCGACCGATGCGATCCATCAGCGCGAACCACGACAGCCCGGTCGCGAACGTGATACCTACCAGCAGCAACGCCAGCGCGAACAATGCCGCGCCCAATCCACCGAAGCCCCGCTGCAACGACATCCCGACCAGCTGCCCCAACACCCCGCCCGCGCCCACCGGCAAGCCGGCGGCAAAACCGGGGGGGTTCAAGTGCGCCAGCCCCGACACCGCCACCAGAAACGCGCATACGCCGATCAGACGCAGCGCCGGCGTCAGCGCGGTGTCGTCGTCCTCGTCACGCCCGCGCAAGGCCAGCCAGACCAGATAGCCCAGAAGGAACGGCAACGCATAAGCCCCGATGCCGAGGAACGACAGCACGATATCGGCGAAATGCGCCCCGGCCACGCCGCCGAAGTTGTGGATCGGCCCGGCGACGCTGCCGGAATGCGAGAAACCCGGATCATCCGGGTGATAGCTCACCAAGCACGCCAGCAGGTATAGCAACACCGGCGCAATCAGAAGAATCAGACTCTCTCGCCAGACTCGCCTGCCGCTGCCAATGGGCTTGCTCCCTTCTTCTCGCGCACGTGCCACCAGATGCACCATCCCATCACCGGAAATGAACGGCCGATTGTATCAGCCGCACAGTCTGCGGCAGGAGCCCGCTAGCCTTCAGTCAGCCGCACGCGCCTCGATCTGGATCCGCAGCAAAATCCCCATGTCAAAACCGTTGTCCTTGCCGATGACGATGCCGAATGCATCGCGCTGGAATGTCGCCGCGCAGCCTCTTCACCACTGCGTCGGAGCCCGTGCGTACCGCCACCGCATGCACGCGGATGCGGCACCGACAGCGTGCCGGGCAGTACGCACGGGAAGATCACGGCCATTGGTTCATGCCTTTGAATCAGATGTTGGAAATACCGGAAACAGTGCGTCACCCGAGCCTGCGCCACGCCGCGCCTTGCGTTAGCCGGCAAGGCACCCCATTCTCCCGGGGATCGCCACGGCACACTGCCGTCCGTTTTCCACGAGAGCCTTCCCATGAGCCAATCCCGCCACGCCCGCGTCCTGATCCTCGGTTCCGGCCCCGCCGGTTACACCGCCGCTGTCTATGCCGCCCGCGCCAACCTCAAGCCGCTAATGATTTCCGGACTGCAGCAGGGCGGCCAGTTGATGACCACCACCGACGTGGACAACTGGCCGGGCGATGCGCAAGGCGTGCAAGGCCCGGAGCTGATGATGCGGATGCAGGCCCATGCCGAACGCTTCGATACCGAAATCGTGTTCGACCACATTCACACCGCCGAACTGGGCCAGCGTCCATTCCGCCTGATCGGCGACAGCGGCGAGTACACCTGCGACGCACTCATCATCGCCACCGGCGCGACGGCTAAGTACCTGGGCCTTGCATCGGAAGAAAAGTTCAAAGGTCGCGGCGTCTCGGCCTGTGCCACCTGCGACGGCTTTTTCTTCCGCGACCAGGAAGTCGCGGTGATCGGCGGCGGCAATACTGCGGTGGAAGAAACCCTGTACTTGTCCAATCTGGCGAGCAAGGTTTACCTCGTGCATCGCCGTGACAGCCTGCGTGCGGAAAAGATCATGCAGGACAAATTGTTCGAGAAGGCCGCCGCCGGCAAGGTCGAATTGGTCTGGAACCACACCGTCGAGGAGGTGCTGGGCAACGATGCCGGCGTCACCGGCATGCGCCTGCGCTCCACCCAGGATGGCGAAACGCGCGACATCGCGGTACAGGGCTTTTTCGTCGCCATCGGGCACCACCCGAACACGGCGATTTTCGATGGCCAACTCGACATGCGCGATGGCTACCTCATCACCCATTCGGGCCAGCAGGGCAATGCCACCGCAACCAGCGTGCCCGGCGTGTTTGCTGCCGGTGACGTGGCCGACCACATCTATCGACAAGCCATCACTTCGGCCGGTTTCGGCTGCATGGCGGCGCTGGATGCAGAGCGCTTCCTCGAACAGAACGACTGAGCGCGCAAGCCTCCGCAGCCAAGCCGATGACCGCCTCGCTCACCCTGATCGATTCGCTGGGCAACGTACCGGCGCTCGATTGGGACGCCCTGCACGATGGCGACAACCCGTTCGTCTCGCATGCCTTCCTCTGGGGGCTGGAGCGCACGGGCTGCCTGCAAGCGCAACGAGGCTGGTCGGCATGTCATGCGTTGCTGCACGAGCAAGGCGTCCTTGTCGCCGCCGCGCCAGCCTACCGAAAGCACAATTCGCACGGGGAATTCGTGTTCGATCATGCCTGGGCGGCGGCCTATGCCCGCGCCGGGCTGGACTATTACCCCAAGTGGCTGATCGGCGTGCCCTATTCCCCCGTCACCGGGCCACGCCTGCTGGCACGCGACGCGGCAACCCGGGCCGCGATGGCCACGGCGCTGGCACAAGGTTGTGAAGCGCTCGGCTGGTCATCCGCCCACGTCAACTTTCTGCTCGACGCCGAGACCCAAGCCTTCAGCCCACGCTGGCTGGCGCGCCAAGACGTGCATTTCCACTGGGAAAATCACGGCTGGCACGACTTTGGCGACTTCCTCGACGCCCTGACACGCAAGCGGCGCAAAGCCATCCGGCAGGAACGCGAGAAAGTCCATGCCGCCGGCTACACGTTCCGCGTCCTGCATGGCGACCAAGCCAGTGCAGACGATCTTGCCGCGATGCACGATTTCTACCGCCTCACCTTCGCCGAAAAGGGCAATACGCCCGCATTGACGCTGGATTTCTTCCAGTACCTGGCCCGAACCATGCCCCGCGCACTGGTGCTGATCCTGGCCGAGCGCGAACACCGCACCGTGGCCGGCGCTCTCTGCCTGCGCGGACGCGACACCCTCTACGGACGCTACTGGGGCAGTGAGGAACACGCACCGGGCCTGCATTTTGAAACCTGCTACTACCAAGGCATCGACTATTGCCTGCGCGAAGGGTTGCGCCACTTCGATCCGGGCGCGCAGGGCGAACACAAACATGCACGCGGCTTTCTGCCCGTGCTCTCCCACAGCCGGCATTTCATCGCCGATGCAGGCATCGCCACGGCACTGGCGCCCTGGTGCGCGCAAGAACGCGAACACACGCATCGCTACATCACCTTGCTGAACGAACATTCACCATTGCGCCATGCACCTGCCGCGACTTGATCCCGACAGCGCCGCACCGTTCCCGCCAGCCGACAGCGCACGTCGCAAACCCGACGGCCTGCTCGCCTTCGGCGGCGATCTGTCTGCGCAACGACTGATGAACGCGTATCGCCACGGCATCTTCCCGTGGTTTTCCGAGGGCGATCCGATCCTGTGGTGGTCACCTGACCCACGCACCGTGTTCGATACCGGCGCCCTGCACCTGTCACGCCGCTTCCGTCGCAAAATGCGTGACTGCACCTGGTCGATCCGCGTGGACGAGGATTTCGAGGCCGTCATCGCCGCCTGTGCCGACACACCGCGCCACGACCAGAACGGCACCTGGATCCTGCCGCCGATGCAAGCCGCCTATGCCGAACTGCACCGCCTCGGCCACGCCCACTGCGTCGCGGTATTCGATGATGCTCGCTTGGTCGGAGGCATCTACGGAGTACATGCCGGACCGGTGTTCTGCGGTGAATCCATGTTCAGCCTCGAAAGTGGCGGCTCCAAGATCGCACTGGCTGCCCTTTGCCATCTGCTGGCCTCGCATGGCGTGCGCTGGCTCGACGCCCAGATGCACACCCCGCATCTGGCCTCACTCGGCGCCATTCAGATGCCGCGCCACGAATACCTGAGCGCACTCTCGGAGCCGGATGCCGGGCGCTTGCCGCACGCAGGATGGCACTCGCTGCTTGCCGGCATCCGGGCCAGCGACATCGTCTGAATGACCTGCGCGGCGATCCGTGCCATAATGGCGGGCGGTTTTTCGCCACATCCCCCCGAACTCAAGAACGAATGTCCAAAGACGATTCCATCGAAATGGAAGGCGCGGTCCTCGAGACCCTGCCCAACACCATGTTCCGCGTGAAGCTGGAAAACGGCCACGTCGTGACTGCCCATATTTCCGGTCGCATGCGCAAGAATTACATCCGCATCCTGACTGGCGACAAGGTCAAGGTTGAAATGACGCCTTACGACCTGACCAAGGGGCGCATCACTTACCGGATGAAGTGATCCGGCAGGCGGCGTACATCGCGCCAACCGGATGACCAACAAAGGAGGCGGAAGCATATGCTCCCGCCTCCTTTGTTGTGTCCGCGATGTTCCAGACGATCACTCCATTACCGGATCGCTCTCGAAACCATCGGAGAACAGCGGCGACAACTCGCCCTGCGTACCATCGGGCACCAGCGTTTCCACATCGATCGAAAACCCAGCCGGCGCCCTCAGGTTTGCCGTGCCGACAACCGGTGCAGCGGCACTTTCGACGCTGAATCGGTACATCGTGCCCCAGTTGAGCGGATTGGCCACCACGGAAACCGACTCACGGCTCCCCTGCGACCAACGCAACAGCGCCCCGGCTTGCGTGAAGCCCCAGTCATTGGTCACGTCACGATCGCCATCGGAAAATCCGCTGGCGGCCACGACGGGCGTACCGGTTTGCGCGGTGACTTCGAAATGAGTGAATCCGGCATTGGACAACACGCGAAGATTGGGCTCGGAGCCCGAAGTTTCCGCCACGGCGAAATCGAAGTTCGCGACCACATAGTCATAACGCCAGCCGCCGCTCTCCAGCGCCGTGACCTTCACCGCCAGCCGTGCCTGCCCGTGTACGGTTTCGATATCAGAACTGCGTTCGGTGGCCGTGCTCGTTTCCCGTGCCAACCAGCGGTCGATGGCGGGGCCGAGCTTGAGTTCCGTGCCCGACCCCTGACCGACTCCCCACATGCCGGAGCCCCAATTGAACGAGGCCGGTCGCGTCTGCATGGTGTTGTAG
>JAEXRB010000061.1 GCA_023438325.1 Pseudomonadota bacterium
GAACATCATCCCCACCACGTTCTTCGGTACGGATGCCTGGGCGGCACCCATTCTGGGCATCGTCGGCAGCCTGTTCGTGCTGGGTGTCGGCATGGCCTATCTGGAATGGCGACGCTGCGTCGCCTACCGCATGCACGAGGGCTACGGCGATCCTGCCACCTTGGTCAACGAACCGGCGCCCTTCGTCGGCACCCGCCTCGCCAGTGCATGGATCGCGCTGTTGCCGCTGCTGCTGGTGTTCGTGTCGAACAAGGTGTTCACGATGGCGATTCCGCATTTCTATGGGGCGGAACACAGCTTCATCCCTGCGGTGATGGGCCAAGTCGCGCCGGTGGTTCAGGAGGTTCCGAGGATCGCTGCGATCTGGGCAGTGGAAGGCGCCTTGCTGGTCGGCATTCTCTCGGTCATCGCATTGGCCTGGCGAACCGTGGTAACGCAATTTGCCGAAAGCACGAAGAACGCCGTCAATGGCGCCTTGCTGGCGGCGATGAACACCGCCTCGGAATACGGCTTCGGCGCGGTGATCGCGGCATTGCCGGGATTCCTCGTGGTGGCCAATGCGCTGAGTGCGATCAAGGATCCACTGCTGCATGAGGCTATCACCGTCACCAGCCTGGCCGGTGTCACCGGTTCGGCCTCAGGCGGCATGAGCCTCGCGCTGGCGGCGATGTCCGACACCTTCACTGCCAACGCGCAGGCTGCCGGCATTCCGATGGAAGTGTTGCATCGCGTTGCCGCCATGGCTTCGGGCGGCATGGACAGCCTGCCGCACAACGGCGCGGTGATCACCCTGCTGATGGTGACCGGCCTGACCCATCGTCAGGCCTACAAGGACATCTTCGCGGTGACGATCATCAAGACCCTCGCCGTGTTCTTCATCATCGGGGTGTACTACGCCACCGGTTGGGTGTGACCCATCGCTTGCCCTCTCGGCCCTGTCTGCAACCAGCGCAGGGCCATGCGTCGCAGCGACGTATCGGTATCCGGATCGGCGAGCAATTCGTCGATCCGCCGCCACGCCAGTGCCAGCGATTCCTCGCTGATGGAAAAATCTTCACTGCCTTCGGCACGCACCACATAGCGCACGTCGTAATGCCAGTGCTCGGGATCATCGCCGCGTGCGGGGATGAGATGGCGGTCGAGATCGAAGATCTCCGGCTCCACGCTCAGGTCGACGAGGCCGGATTCCTCCTCGGCCTCGCGCAATGCCACGCGGGCCAGGTCACTGTCGCCATCGGCATGTCCGCCCAATTGCAGCCAGCGTCCGAGCTTGCGGTGATGGGTCAGGAGCACGCGCTGGCCATCGGCGCTGACCAACCACGCCGAGCCGGTGAAGTGACCGGGGGGATGACGGCGTTCGAACACCTCACCGGATGAGCCAAGGAACTCGATGAACAGCGCAGCGGTATCGGCAACAGCGGGTGAAACAGCAGCGTGCTGACGCAGTGCAGCATGCAATTGAGAGAAGTCGGGCATCACGGGAATGGGAAGCGAGCGAGGCATTGCAGTATGCCCATGACATGCGCATTTCGCGCTTGATGCCGCCATCAGCGCACGTTAAGGTTCCGGGCACGTCGCGGCGGGCCTTGTCCCGCCGCTTTCTGATTCACCGTTACGCGCGAGGGGAACATCGCATGTTGAAGAATCTGATGGCTACCAAGCCCATCGAGCCTGCTGGCCATGTGGATGCCGGCGAGCCCGTGGAAGGCAGCCTGCAAGGCGAGGCCACGCTCAAGCGCACATTGACCGGCCGCCAGTTGATCCTGCTTGGCATTGGCGCCGTCATCGGTGCCGGCATCTTCGTGCTCACCGGACAGGCCGCCGCCAACCATGCTGGCCCGGCCATCATGTTGAGCTTCGTGCTGGCCGGCTTCGCCTGTGCGTTCGCCGGCCTGTGCTACGCCGAGTTCTCCGCGATGCTGCCTGTCTCGGGCAGGGCCTACTCCTACTCCTACGCCACATTGGGCGAGTTCGTCGCCTGGTTCATCGGCTGGTGTCTGGTGCTGGAGTACTTGTTTGCATCGTCAACGGTGGCAGTCGGCTGGTCGGGCTATCTGATCAGCTTCCTGACGACCACACTCGAAATTCCATTCCCCGCCGAACTCGCCAGCGCGCCGCTGGCCTGGGAAAACGGTGGATTCGTGCGTACCGGCAACATCATGAACCTGCCTGCTGTGATCATCGTCGCGGCGGTCAGCGGCCTGTGCTACGTGGGCATCACCCAATCGGCCTTCGTCAACGGCATCATCGTGGCGATCAAGGTCACGGTCATCGCCGCCTTTCTGGGCTTCGGCGTGATGTACGTGGATCCCGCCAACTGGACTCCCTTCGTTCCGGAAAACACCGGCACATGGGGCGAATTCGGCAACAGCGGCGTGCTGCGCGCGGCCACCATCGTGTTCTTCGCCTACATCGGCTTCGATGCGGTTTCCACCGCTGCCGGCGAAGCCAAGAACCCGCAGCGCGACATGCCCATCGGCATCCTCGGCTCGCTCGTGATCTGCACCATCATCTACATCGCCGTCTGTGCCGTACTGACCGGCATGACGCACTACAGCCAACTGGGCACGGCCAAGCCGGTGGCGACTGCCATCGAGCACGTGCTCGCCGCCAATCCCGGCGCCAACCTCGCGTGGCTTAAAACCGCCGTCGAGATCGGCGCCATCGCCGGTCTGACGTCGGTGATCCTGGTGATGCTGATGGCGCAACCGCGCATCTTCTACAGCATGTCGCGCGATGGCCTACTGCCCAAGCTCTTCGGCAAGGTCCATCCCAAATACAACACGCCTTACGTCGGCACCATCATCGTCGGCGTCGCCGCCTGCCTGCTGGCCGCACTGATGCCGTTGAGCGTACTGGGCGAACTGGTCTCGATGGGCACCCTGATCGCCTTCGCCACCGTCTGTCTCGGCGTGCTGGTACTGCGCTTCACCCGCCCGGATCTCGCCCGCCCTTTCCGAGTGCCGTTCGCTATCCTGATCTGCCCGCTGGGCTTTCTGGCCTGCATGGCGCTGTTCGGCATGTCCTTCATCGAGCACTGGAAGCTGTTTCTGCTGTGGACCGCCATCGGCATGGTGATCTACTTCGCCTACGGCTATCGCAACAGCAAACTGCGCAAGAAAGCCTGATCCCATGACTGCTCCCGTACGCAAGATCGGGCCGGTGCTGGCCACCTTCGTGGTGGCCAACAACATGATCGGCTCGGGCTTTTTCCTGTTGCCGGCCACGCTGGCGCGCTCCGGCGCGGTCACGGCGATCAGCTGGTTCGCCGCAACACTGTTGGCCGTGGTGCTCGGCGGCGCTTTCGCGCGACTGGCGCGTGACTATCCGAATCTGGAATCGCCGGACGATTACGTGCGCCCGGCGCTCGGGCGCGATGCCAGCTTCATCGCCACCACGATGTACTGGGTGTCGTCGTGGATCGGCAACAACGCCATCGCGGTCGCTGCGTTCGGCTACCTGGTGATGTTGCTGCCCTTCGATGGCTCACAACCCGGCGTGCAGGTGGCCGGGCAAATCGCGCTGATCTGGCTGATGTTCGCGATCAACCTGTTCGGCCCGCGTCCGGTGGCGCGCTTCCAATCGTTCTGCGTGGTGTTCGGCCTGTTGCCGGTGGCCGTGGTGCTGATCTTCGGCTGGGGAAGTTTCGATACGGCCACCTACGAAGCAGCGTGGAACACGACGGGCGCGACGTGGAATGCAGAAGCCGGTGCGACGCCTCTGGCGCGTTCGGACATGGCCACGGCATTCGCTGCGCTGGCGCCGATCTTCTGGGCTTTCGTCGGCCTTGAAACCGGCGCGATGGTGGCTGGCGTGGTTCGCAACCCGGCTCGCAATGTCCCCATCGCCACGATCAGCGGCGTGTTGATTGCCGGCGTGATCTACCTGGTTTCGTCGGTGCTGGTGATGGGCATCGTGCCGGCGCAGGAACTGGCTGAATCCAGCGCCCCGTTCGCGCTGGTGGCCGGCGCGATCTTCGGTGCCTGGGCCGTGCCTGTGATCGCGGCGGCCGCCGCCCTGAAAGCCACCGGCACGCTCGGTGGCTGGATGCTGGTGACCGGCGAATCTGGCGCACGCGCCGCGCAGCGCGGCTTCCTTCCCGCCATCTTCGGTCGATTCAATTCACGCGGCGCTGCCGGCTGGGGTTTGCTCATCATCTCGCTGTCGATGAGTGCGATCGCACTGATCACGCTTTCCCCGAGGGTATCGGGCCAGTTCGAAACGATCATCGAAGTGGTCGTGATGCTGGTGGTGCTGGCCTATGCCGCTGCCGGCCTGAGCCTTTTGCTCGGTACGGCCACGCGCCGACCCAGCGGCAAGGATCGTCTGTTCGGCATCGGCGCCATCTTCGCGTGCGTGCTGTTGCTGGCGACGTACCCGCTGATGACGTTGCTCTGGGGCGTGGTGGTGGTCGTGGTGGCGTGGGGGCTGTTCCGGGCATTCGGCGGCAAGAGCCGCTGAGGCCCGTCTTATTCGTCATCGGAAGGTGCCGGCAGCGCCTGATCTGCTGAATCCAGCGCCTCACCCTCCGCCTCGAAACGATCTTCCGGCAGGCGTTTGCGTGCATCCGCACCAAGCTTGCGCAATTTATCCACACGTCCAACGAGGTTGCCGCGCCCGGCGCTGATGCGTTTCACTGCGGCGGCATGGGTGCGCAAGGCCTTTTCCATCTGCTCGCCAACCTGGGTCAGTTCGTTCTCCAACATCACGAAACTGTCGTGCAGGCCACCGGCCTGGCGCGCGATGTCCTGTGCGTTGAGATTGCGGTCTTCCAGCTTCCACAGGTGCGCGACGGTGCGCAGCGTGGCCAGCAGCGTACTCGGGCTGACCAAGGCAATGTTGCGTTCCAGCGCGAAACCGTAGAGCGCATCATCACGCCGCACGGCTTCGATGAAGGCCGCTTCCACCGGCACGAACATCAGCACGAAATCCAGCGTGCGCAAGCCTGGAACACTGCTGTAATCGCGCTTGCCCAGCCCTTCTATGTGGCGCTTGAGCGAGACGGCATGCTCCTTCATGGCCTGCTCGCGCTCGGCGTCATCCAGGCACGCAAGCGCGCGATCCCACGCGATGAGCGAGACTTTCGCATCGATCACCAGATCCTTGTCATCGGGCAGGCGCACTATCACATCCGGGCGCGGGCGACTGCCGTCCTCGGCCTTGAACACCACCTGCAACTCGTAGCCGCGTCCTTGTTGCAGGCCCGACATTTCCAGCAAGCGTTCCAGCACCTGTTCGCCCCACGCGCCCTGCGTGCGAG
>JAEXRB010000076.1 GCA_023438325.1 Pseudomonadota bacterium
ATTTGGTGCTCACCGTGACGCAGATGCTGCGCGCCCATGGTGTGGTCGGGAAGTTCGTCGAGTTCTTCGGCACCGGTTTGCAGCACCTGCCGCTGGCCGATCGCGCCACCATCGGCAACATGGCACCCGAATACGGCGCCACCTGCGGGATCTTCCCGATCGATGCCGAATCGCTGAACTACCTGCGCCTTTCCGGCCGCAGCGAAGAACAGATCGCGCTGGTCGAGGCTTACGCCAAGGCACAAGGGCTCTGGCACGAGCCTGGCGCTGCGGAGGCCGAATACAGCAGCGTGCTGCATCTGGACATGGGCGAAGTGAAGCCCTCGATGGCCGGGCCCAAGCGCCCGCAGGATCGGGTTCTGCTCGGCGATGTACAGCAGAATTTCCACGTCAACCTCGGCCCGATGATCGCACGGCGCAAACCCGTCGAAGGCATGCAAGTGGCCGGATTCAAGCAGGAAGGCGGCGCGCAACCGCAGGGCGAACACCTGGCCGCCAAACCCATTTCCCGCATCCGTATCGACGATGGCGAGCATGAACTTTCCGATGGCTCGGTGGTGATCGCGGCGATCACTTCCTGCACCAACACCTCCAATCCCGCCGTCATGCTCGGCGCCGGACTTCTGGCGCGCAATGCCGTGGCGAAGGGCCTGAAGGCCGCGCCGTGGGTCAAGACCTCGCTCGGCCCAGGTTCCCGCGTGGTAACCGATTACCTGCAAAAGGCCGGCGTACTGAGCGATCTGGAAAAGCTCGGTTTCTATGTCGTCGGCTACGGCTGCACCACTTGCATCGGCAACTCCGGCCCGCTGCCCGACGCGGTATCCAAGGGCATCGCCGAGAATGATCTCGTCGTGGCCTCGGTACTGAGCGGCAATCGCAACTTCGAAGGCCGCATCCATGCCGAAGTGAAGATGAACTACCTCGCCTCGCCACCGCTGGTGGTGGCTTACGCGCTCGCCGGCACCGTGAACATCGACCTCACGACCGAACCGCTCGGCACCGGCACCGATGGCAAGCCGGTCTTCCTGCGCGACATCTGGCCCAGCAACAAGGAAATCGGCGACTTCATCGCCAGAACCCTCGGCCCGGAGATGTTCAAGCAGAACTACGCCGACGTGTTCAAGGGTGACAGCCGCTGGAACACCATCGCCTCGCCCGATGGCCAGCTATACGCATGGGATGCGGCTTCGACCTACATCAAGAATCCGCCCTACTTCGACGGCATGTCCGCCACACCCGGCCACATCGCCGATGTGAGCGGCGCGCGCGTGCTCGGCCTGTTCGGTGATTCCATCACCACCGACCACATCTCGCCGGCCGGCAGCATCAAGCACGATTCCCCCGCAGGCCGCTACCTGATACAGCGCGGCGTGCAGCCCGCCGATTTCAATTCCTACGGCAGCCGGCGCGGCAACGATGACGTGATGGTGCGTGGCACCTTCGCCAACATCCGCATCAAGAATCTGATGTTCGGTGGCGAGGAAGGCGGCAACACGCTGTATTTCCCGCCAGCCGGCGCGCCGGAAAAACTGGCCATCTACGATGCAGCGATGAAGTACAAGGCCGACGGGGTACCGCTGGTGGTGCTGGCCGGCAAGGAATACGGCACCGGATCAAGTCGCGACTGGGCCGCCAAGGGCACCAACCTGCTGGGCGTGAAGGCCGTCATCGCGGAAAGTTTCGAGCGTATCCATCGCTCCAACCTCGTCGGCATGGGCGTACTGCCGCTGCGCTTCATCGAAGGTCAATCGATTGCCTCGCTCGGCATCACCGGCAACGAAACCTTCGACATTCTCGGGCTCGACGATGGCACCGCGCGCTTCGCCACCATCACCGCGCGCCGCCCGCAGGGCACCGAAGTGCGCTTCCAGGCCGAAGTCCTGCTGCTCACCCCGAAGGAAGTGGAATATTTCCGCCACGGTGGCCTGCTGCACTACGTGCTTCGGCAGCTTGCCGCAAGGAACGCGGCCTGACCCCGGCCGGTGAAACCCGTAGTCCCGCATTGCCCATGCGGGACTACAGCCGCTCGTCAGACGCCTCGCGCGGCAGCAGGTATTTCACGTCGAAGACGATGCCGCCGGGCCGCAGCAGGGCCCGGATGCCGGCCTCGCCCATCTCGCGGAACTGCCGATGCGCCACGGCGATGAGCACGGCATCGTAGGCGCCAGAGTGCGGCTGAGCGACAGGCGCCAAGCCGAATTCGTGTTCGCATTGCGTCGCATCGGCCCACGGATCGAACATCTCCACCTGCGCATGGCAGGCGCGCAATTCGGCAACGACACCGGCCACTTGGCTATTGCGCAGATCCGGGCAATCTTCCTTGAAGGTCGCGCCCATCACGAGGATGCGCGCACCCACGACATTGATCTGCGCCAGTGCCATGCGCCGCAGCAAGCGCGCCACCACATGCGCGGCCATGCCGTCGTTGATGCGCCGTGCCGCCACCACAAGTTCCGGGTAATAACCGGCTTCCTGTGCCTTGTGGATGAGGTAGTACGGGTCCACGCCGATGCAGTGGCCACCCACGAGGCCCGGACGGAACGGCAGGAAATTCCACTTGGTACCGGCAGCTTCCAGCACGGCTTCGGTATCCATGCCGAGGCGCGCGAACATGCCGGCAAATTCATTCATCAGCGCAATGTTGACGTCGCGCTGGGTGTTCTCGATCGCCTTGGCCGCCTCGGCGGTGCGGATGTTCGGAGTCAGATGCGTGCCGGCCCGGATGATGCGCCGGTACAGTGCATCCACGAACTCGGCCGCCTCGGGAGATGAGCCGGAGGTGACTTTCACGATATCCGGCAGGCGGCGGCTGCGATCGCCCGGATTGATCCGCTCGGGGCTGTAGCCCACGAAGAAATCACGGTTGAACACGAGGCCGGAGGCGCGCTCCAGTGCCGGCACGCAGACTTCTTCGGTAGCGCCCGGATACACGGTGGACTCGAAGATCACCACATTGCCCGGCTTCAAGACACGCCCGACCGATTCGCTCGCGGCCACCAGCGGGGTGAGGTCGGGCCACTTGTGCCGAGTCACCGGCGTCGGCACGGCGACGATGAAGACATCGTGCCCGGCCAAGTCGCGGGCATCCGAGGACAAACGCAATCTGGCCAGCGATGTGGCATCGTCGGCATCGGTTTCTCCCGTGGCATCGATGCCCTGCGCCAGCGCCCGGATGCGTTTGTCATCCAGATCAAAGCCCAGCACATCGAAATCGCGGACAAAGGCCAGTGCCAGCGGCAGGCCGACATAGCCCAGGCCGATGATGGTGATGCGGGCACCGTCCAGTGTCGGAAGCAAAGCAGAGGAAGAGGCGTTCATCGGCGCAATGATGCCACGGCACCTGTCACCAACGAGCGGCACGATATCGCGCCAGCGCCACTCCGGAAGCCAGCACGAACCACAGGAAATACACTCCCAGCACCAGCCGCTGGGCATGCCCGACGCGGCCTTCGAGCATCGGCAGCCATGCCTGCGGCGGCTGCACCAGAAACATCAGCAACAGTGCGGCCAGCGCCGGACCGAATGCCGCAAGCGCTCTCCAGCCCGGCATGCGCCGCACACTGGCGGAGACAAACAACGCGCCGGCCATCAGCCCGAGCAGCGCGAAAGCCAGTGCCGAAGCATGACGTTGCGAGGCAGGACTATCAGGTTCCATCGGATCGAACGCGAACAGTCCCTGCGCTGCGAAGGCCAACGCGGAAATCATCAGCAACCCCGTGCCCAACCGCCCGCCTCGTCCGGCACCGTCGCGCGTCATCGCCCGTTCCAGCGCCATTGCGAACAGCAACAACAGCAAGCCGGGCACGATGAATCCTGCCAGATTGAACAGCCACGCTCCGGGCGCATCCTGCGCGCCGAGATCGCCTACGGCGCGCAACGCCGGCACATAGCCTGTGCGCAAACCGGCCAGCCATGTCACCAAGACAAACCACAATGGCGCAACCCAGCCCGCATGCAGGCAGGCTTCCAGTGACTTCCGCATCCTCGCCAGCTCCTTCACATCGGCCCGCAATGTTGCCTTGCATTGCCCGCAGTCGCCACCATGTCAGGTCGTCCCATTCTCGTTTTCGCCACGGCGAACTTTTCCGATGCTCATTTCCGACCAGACCAACACCACACCGAGCCACGTGTTCGATGCCACTGCCGAAACCTTCCAGCAGGATGTGCTGGAAAAATCCCTCACCACCCCGGTGCTGCTGGATTTCTGGGCGGAGTGGTGCGGGCCGTGCAAACAACTCGGGCCTCTCCTGGAAAAACTCGCCGCCGATTACCACGGTGCATTCGTGCTGGCAAAAGTGGATGTCGATGCGCAGCAGCAGCTTGCCGGCTACTTCCAGATCCGCTCCGTGCCCACCGTGATCCTGGTCAAGGATGGCCAACTTGTCGACGGCTTCCCCGGCGCCCTGCCAGAAGGCCAACTGCGCCAGTTCCTCGCCCAGCACGGCATCGAGCCGGCACAGCCTGCCGAACCCGAAGCCGTCGCGCCTCCCACGCCGGCCGAGGAAATTGCCCATCTGCGCACCAGCATCGCGGCCAAGCCCGATGACGATGCACTGAAGCTCGACCTCGCCTTGGCACTCGCGCGCAACGGCGAAACCGACGAAGCCAAACGCCTGATCGATGCATTGCCTGCCAACCTCGGCACCGATGACCGCGCCCGCAATGCCGGCGTGTTGATCGCCAACGCTGCCAGCCTGCGTAATGCACCGGATCGCGCCGAACTGGAGCGCCACATCGCCACCAACCCGGACGACCTCGCCGCCCGCCACTTGCTGGGCTTGCGCCTCATGGGCGATGGCGATGCCGAGGCTGCGCTCGAACAATTCCTCGACATGCTCGCACGCAACCGCGATTTCGAAGGGGGCCTGCCGCGCCGGGCGCTGATCGAAGCCTTCAATATTCTCGCCGATGCCGAGC
>JAEXRB010000112.1 GCA_023438325.1 Pseudomonadota bacterium
CTCCCACGGCCTGGAGGGAGCAGCGTCCCCATTGCTGGCGGCTGCCTTGTCGGCGGCAGGACAGATCGAGTTGTCTGGGATCGAACGTTGCCTGGTCAGGGCGGGTCCGCAAACTGCGGCAGAGAGGCACAGTCGATGCATTGCGCGCGATGATGGCTGGCCAGTCCATACGGTCGATCATTTGGCCGACCGCACGGCCATATCGGCGGTGGAGCCACCAGTCACCGAGATCAGCGCGTCGATCGCGCAAGGTGATCAGCGCGCCAACTACCTTCGTTTTGTCGGCCTGCTCAACAAACACGTATTTGCTCGCGGCCGAGCCGCCAAGGCCGCAGGGGCCAGTTCCGCGTCGGATGGACACCGCGGCTGGCGACAAGTCCTCCGCAAGAGGTTGGAGGAGCTACGCAGCGGGGTCGGGTCCGAGTCCAACCTGTCGATCCTGATCGGCTATACCTTGGACCATCTGCGTTACGGCAGCGAAGACGGCAATCGGCTTTCTCAGGCGTCGCTACGCCGTGAGATCACGCAGTTTGCTCCGCCACTCCTGTCCTTGATGGGTGGGCAGAGCCTGATCAGCCTCCAGGCTGACGAGCTCCTGAGCCTCTACCGCACGATCTTGTTCGGAAAATCCGTAGAGGCCAGGCCGTATGCATTGGAGGAGCTGCGGCGATTTCACCGCTTTCTGGTCCGCGTCCATGCCTGTCCTGCCGTTGACATGGCCGAGCTGGCGGGCATTGCCGGTGAGCGTCGCGCTGCCATTGAGCCTGGACTGCTTACCGGCGCGGAACGCCGCCTTGTGTTCGACGAGTTGCGTCGCGACGAGGAGCAGGAGACGTCCCGACCCGATGCAAGCCCCGAGTTTTTACACCTGGCGCGGCTGCGCCAGATCTATTTCCTCGTACTGGATGCATCCGGCATCCGTCCGGGCTCGGCGTACGGGCTCACGCTTGGAGACGTACACCTTTTCGACGGCAGGGGAGACTACGTCCATGTCCGAAAAGGAACCTATGGAGAAGCAAAAACCCGAACATCGCTGGGGTTTGTGCCGCTTGCTGGATCGCTATGGGGTGAACACCGCGACTGGCTGTCGCAATGGATTGAGGGCCAACGTCAGCGCCACCTCGACGTCTGGTCGGAGATTCCGCTGTTCGCGGCACATGGTGAGCAACGCATTCGCGTCCATGACCATCACCTGACAAGTCGGATCAACGAACTGCTGAAGTGGGCGACTGGCGATCGCCGGGCGCGTTGCTATTGGTTGCGCAAGACACGCATCTCCGAGCGGTTCCATTCCCTGTCTTGGGGCGAGGGCAAGTCCGCACGGGATGTGTATGGGCTGCTTGCGGCATCCGGCCATGCCTGGATCCAGACGACCATGGAGTCCTACATCAATGATCCCGCCCCGCTACTGCTGGTCGAAGATCTCAGCGCCGTCAAATCCACGCGCGCGATGCTGATCGCCATATCAGGGCTTGCTGCCAGCCTGCTGGATACCGCTTGGAGCAGGGCGGGAAAAGGCGGCACCATACGCATCGCCACCTTGCTGGACCGGATCGAAGCCGAAGTTGCCGCGCCACAGGACGAGCACCTCGTTCCGCCGCCGATGCTTCGTCGCCGCAAGCCAATCCGGCCGCTCCATGTGGATCACTATGCGAGGGCCAGACAACGGACATCCAGTCAGATGGAAGCTGCGCTGGCGGCAGGCATCACTCTGCGACAAGCACAAGATCTGGATCGTGCCGCGTCGGAGCTGTTTGATCTGCGTGGGCAGGCACCCTGGCAGGTCACGAACACTCCCTTGACCGGCCATATCCTGATGCCCGCGAGGAAGCTGCATGGGACCGGGCCACTGTTCGCGCTGCTGGAGTCAGCGCCATGCACTGAGGTCACAGCGCTTGTCCAATCCTGGGCACGGCAGTGTTTTGCGGCACGCCAGCATGGGCCAAGTGTGATCATGTCCGTAGAGCCAGCGCAGCGTCCAACCGTACAGCACCTCATAGCTGACAAAAAATCGAAGCTACAGATAGTGCGCCAAGGCGATTCCGTCCTGCTGGTGGAAGCGCCGGGCACACTGCCGCCAGGGAAAGGTCATGGCAGTGCGTTGCGGTGGGTGTTTTCGGTAGTTTGGGTTTTTTCCACGGCGCTGGCGGCTAGATGTTGATCCTATTTTGATGGATTATTCGTCCATCAGGGAGTGCGCGCCAAATGCCTTTTCTTTCTTCTTCGATGGTGCCGACAAACAATACATCCCCTTCGAGCAGGCTTCTCAGCAGCTTGATGGCATCAACATCATAGTCATGCGAGGGCAACAGGAGGTGGGTTCCATCGTCGATGAGTAGCCTGGTGGCCTCGCCCGTGGATCTGCACACGCCATCTACGGACATTTTCACTGCTCTGGATGGCGTGTTTGACTCTGACGGCGAGGTGAAAGCTGCCAGCGGGATGGTTGGGAGTGGATAATCTACGCCGTCGATTTCTATTGAGGCTGTAAGATTGCTTTGGGCGTGCGTCAGCGCCAGGCTGTACAGTACTTCCACGCAGGCGGGGTGAGTAACTGCCTGCGTCAGTGGCAGCGGGGAGGCAAGTGTTGCATTTACCTTAATCTCGGTGGCTGTCTGTATCAGGTCTGACGTAATATCTTTTGCGACGCCATATAGATCGTTGCCATCAGCTATCGGGATGTATATCGCGCCACCCCAAAGGATGGGGTCGCCCAGCTTTGATGGATAGCGTTTAGCAAATCCGGACTGGAGCCTGGGGATTTGGGCGAGTTTTTTTAGGTTGTCTTGCGATAGTGGCAGGGGTGTGCCAGGCGCGCTGTGATCGGCAAAACTGAGCTTTATGCTGCTATGGAAGTCGAAAGATTGCGTCATGTGAGTTGCCTCCGGTTTTGGTCTGGAGGTGATCATCGACTGCCAAGGCCGCCAGTTGACCCAGGGAAATGACCCGTTTGCGCGCACTATTACCCTGTGACTGCGAGCCGCCAGCCATCTGCCCATCTTCGCCAAGAGACTTGACCACGTCCGGCAGCGAAGTTGACCAATGCAGGCGAATTGGACGCCCGCTCTCGGCGCGTGTCTGGCCATCACGGGCGTTGCATTGCCCAGCTTCGCCAGCCAGCTGTCCACGAACGTCTGTTGACGACCCTCCAGGCAGCTCAAACGACGCGTCACTCGAGTGCGAGTCGCTCAGTCAAGAACCGGCGTGGTCGCCTACTGTGTGAATCGGGCTCTGCGAGTCCAGCGCCTCGACACGGGTGCTAAATCGTTTGAAGCGCGGCCTGACGATACCCCCTCAGGCCCGCCACTACTGCAACGATGAGGACGAATTCAGCAACAATCGCTCGCCCAGCTCGCGATCGTAGAACGGTCGCATGTTTGCTCCAAGCGAGACTGCATTGGCGTCTCCCGGCTGCATGCGTAGGAGATCCGTACACGCGCAAGATGTACATAGAGCAGCACGTCGCGGCGCGGAACATCGATCTTCTTGCTCCAGCGATCGTTCAGTACGCCGCGGCGCGACTGCGCGGTTAGGCCTGCACTCGCCTTTCTGCCTCGAGCAGCGCGGTGCTGCAGCACAGGCTCCAATGGCACAACGACGTATAACGTGTTGTAGCGCGCCATGAGTTGTGTAGTCTGCCCAAGCTTCTGGCAAGTCTGCTGCGGGTCGTTAACAACTAACGACAAGAAGCGGTCGTTCATAGTAGACCTACGAAATCTGCCAGCTAGAAGCGTCCTATCCCGCTCCGGACCTCCAGTGACTGCTGTCACCACAAGATCGTCGAGTGCCGCAGTCTTTCTTCATCGAATTGGCGATTTAGGTCCTTCCGACCGAGCGACTTCCTCCGGATCCTCAAGCAGTTGGATCGTTGCCTCAGGAATGAAGCACAGCGACTAGAGAAAAGGGCAGCCGTCGCGCTGAGGTGTCACGATTGTCGCACGGCGGATGGCCCGCGTAACCGCGACACGCAGTGCCAACCGCGACTGCGCGACACGCCGAGCGTCGGCGTTCGCCGCCACGATGCGCCCGGAAAACGTGCCCTCATAGATGACGACCTCGTCGAACTCCTTGCCCTTGGCCTTGTGGATGGTCATCACGTGCAGGCCGCGCCACTCCTTCTGCGCGGCGACGAAATGCTCCTGAAGCAGGGCTTCGCCAAGCGCCACCTCGGCACCGACATAGTCACCCTGTGTCCTCCACAATTCGCTGAGCGCCGTACGCAGCGCGGAGCCCCTGTGCAGCAGGCGAAGAAACCGCGCGTCCTCGGCCACCCGAGCTACTTGGTGCGCGGTGGACGTGGCGATCAGCTCCCGCATGGCAGCCCAGTCTTCCTCGGGGTTTCCTGAGAGCCTGAGATTCGCGCGTTCGGCCGCGATCCTCTGGCACTCCTTGACGATGAGCTCCCTGTTCTTGCCTCGGATCTTTCCCGTCGACATGTAAGTGCCGATCGCGCCAGCGAGGTCCATCTCCGCCTGCGCAGGAGCCTTGTTGCCACCACGGCCACGGATGTGAGTGTGCAGTGTAGCGACCAGGCGTGACGCCAGCGCCGCAGTAGGGCCGCCTCCCAGCAGGACGGCGATGACGTTTGCGGCCAACGACGGCGACTCCGCGTCCATGGCCACATCGTGCCGGAGTGCGGGCAGGCCATCCAGCTCCGAAGACAGGTACTGCGAGAACTGCAGCATGAATGCCTTTGATGGCACGAGGACGGACACCGAGGTGTTCGGCTGGCCGCGCAGGCGCCGGAGTGCGGCCATGACCTCCGCCTTCGCCCGGAAGTGCGGACTCTGGTTCCTGCGGAAGCCGTAGCGCACGATCTTCACGTGCGTGTACTCCTTGCCGCGGTTCCGATCAGTCAACAAATCGTTGCCGAAGACAGTGATGTCTGTCCCGCTGCTTCGGTGGTTCTCGCCCGAGAAATCGAAGCTCCCCGGCTGGAACGCCTCAACGAACTCCCCCAATCGACGGGGATCAGCACCCCGGAATTCGTAGATGCGTTGCTCGGGGTCGCCCAGCGCGATAAGGCGGCTAAGTCGACCCAACTGGCGGATCAGCGCCCACTCATCGGCATTAGTGTCCTGGAACTCGTCGAGGATCACCGTGGGATACGCGTCGCAGTAGATGTTCACCAACCGGTCACTGCGCTGAAAGAGCTGAGCGACCAGCCGAGCGAACAGGTCGAAGTGCAGCCGACCCTCCTCTTCGAACAGACGAAGCATCTCCTGCTCGCGGGCGCTGGCATCCACATCAGCAAAGTGGGCCGCGGCCTCCGGTGGCGGCAGAAGAGTGATGGTCCTCGCGGTGGTCAACAGGTAGCCGTGGCTACGTAGGATGCTCCAGGCGAACCCGTGGTACGTGTTGACCTCAAGGTGCTTGAGCACCTCCTGCGAAATGAGCTCCGCCGCCTTCTCGATGATGCGCGCGACCGTCGGTCTCGCAAAGCTCAGGAAGAGCACCTTCTGGCCCGGCTTCAACGTTCCGCTGGCAACCTGCTGCCGGGCTTTGATGAGCGCGACATGAGTCTTGCCGGCGCCCGGCCCAGCGAGGGCCAACGCGTGTCCGGGGCAGGCCAGAAAAGCGAGCTTCTGCAGACTCCAGGCCATAGACTTCAGACGGCGACGGGTTCGACGGGAGGCGCGGGAGGCGCTGGTGGAGACGGAGGCTCGATCACCTGGAATATGCCGTACAGGCATTTGGCGATGTATTCAGGCATCTCCCGCGCGCTCGTGCAGGACGCCAGCAGGTCCGCCGCCTGGCCGCTGCCTTTGCCCCAGGCGAAGTATTGCGACAGCGCGCTCCTTAGCACAGCAAGATCAGACTCTGCCTTCGGCGTCACGGCCATCAGGTGCTGTGGCCAGTCGCCATCTGCCACCACACTCAGCGCGTAGCGCCGGATCGCTGTCTCTTCGGCTCCCTGCAGCACCAGCGACTCGAATCCCTTCATGGGTGATTCGTACGGGTAGTCGACGGCGGCACGGATGAGGGCGAGCTGTATTTCGTCCTGCTTGTCGAACACCGCGAAGACGGTCTTGCCCAGACCCCTGAAGAAGTGGCCGAGCGGAGCAACCTGGGAGTCCGTCTTGGCATCGATGACCGCCACGCCAAGCGCTTCGAGCGACTTGAAATACTGTGGATCGGTCTGGCTGAGCGTACGCGCGGCCGCCGGCAGCGCGTCAAACTCTGTGCGTCCCTCAACGATGAGGACGTACTTGGCGAGCAGTGCCTCGCAGAAGCGCGCCCGGAACTCCGCCTTGTAGGCCTTCGGTTTGATCGCTGGCGGCAGGCTGGCGGAAACGGTGGTCAACACGCCGCTCGCACGCTTGAGCACCTTGATCTGCGCTGGCTCGAACTCCTCGAGTACGTACGGGGAGTGCGACGTGAAGAGGGCCTGCGCCGACTTCTCGCGCACGCTGTTGACAATGCGTTTTTGCGTGTGTGGAGGCAGCGCTGTCTCGGGCTCCTCCATGGCAAAGATGACGTTCTGCTTGAGCTCGGCGATGATAGAAAGCAGTGCAAGCACCAGCGTATTGATGGTGCCAGTGCCCTGGTGCTGATACGGAGCCGCGTAGGTGCTGCCATCCGGGCGCTTCACGCCTGTGCCCATAAAAACCGTCAGCGTGCGGCGCAGGGTTTCGCGCGTGAGATCCGAGACGCGCATGTGCGGGTCCTCGGCCCAGTCAGACGGGACGAACTTCTTGATCGAGGCCTGCACTGCGGCCAGCAGCGTGGTCACGCCGAGCTCGGGCTCCTTGGCGACCGGCAGGATGCGCAGCGAACGCAACAGTTCCTCCCACATTTTGAGTCGCGATTCCTGAAGGCGCAGGATCACGTCGAGCAGCGAGCCACGCTCCAGGCTGAGCGCGCGCGAGCCGGTGCGCACCGTTCGCAGGTAAAGGAAGCCGCACTTGCGCTTGTCGGAGGCGCGGAACGTCTGGTGCTCACCGGCGCCAATTGGGGCGGGCAGCGAGAAGAAAGTGTTGCCCAGGAAGTCGTCTTCCTCCGAGTCGTAGGCGCCACGGAAGAACACGCGCAGTGCGGGCCCAACCCCGGCGGCATCAATGCCCTCGACCGGCGGACCGGCCAGCAGCGTCTTTGCGTTCGCGTCCCACCATTCCAGGTGTTCGCGGAAGTGCCGGAGCTGCTCCTCGTTCAGGTCGGCGACGATGACCTCGACTGACAGCGGGATCGGCAGCCCTTCGGTACTGAGGTACTGGCCCGCATAGAAGTCGTGCTCGTCCACAACGGGGCGACGGGAGAGCCGCTCTGGGCCTAGCACGAGGTCAATCGCCTCAAGCAGAGTCGATTTGCCCGCGTTGTTGTCGCCAACGAGCACGCTGTGTCCATCGAAGTGAACGGTGCCCTGCGCGATTCCCCGGAAATTCGCGATCCTGACCTGAACGATCTTCATGGAGCCTCTCCCCCGTGTGGTTCGGCAGTGCGGCCACCTGCATGAATAAGCGCTCTGCCGCAATGAAGCAAGAGGCCGGTCGCTTCCGTCGTCAGGGCTGCACCGGGGATGGTGTTCTTGCAGCAGCTAGCGTCAGCTGCAAAGGAGATCTTCGCGAGCTCGCGGTGAATGGCCGCTTTGGGTCGACAGGCGCCAATCGGCCATAAGCGGACAGGTATCTCGAGTCAGCTATTAAGCGGGTGGGTCGCATCCGAGGTACAGCTAAGATGGAAGCTACAGTGTCTGGCAGGGATTCGCATGACAATTGCGCAGGTCGATTTTTCGGATCTGGGTTTTCGGCTCTTGGAGCCGGGTGGTGATTTCCATCCCCATGAAGTTGATCGGATGGCGGAGGTTGCGCGATCGCGTGCCCACTATGAGGTCGAACGATCCGGTGACGCGCGCTGGATCCGTCACCGGGACCGCAAGGTTGGGGCGATCGTTCCGCTACTGCGAGAGGTTGCAGCGGTCTGTGCGACCACCCATGACTTCGAGGCCTCTTTGGCAGCCTTACGCACTCGCGATCTTGCGTGGGGTAAGCTCGAACATCGCTACCAAGCCTCGGTGGCAGATTGCATCAAGCTGTGCGAGCCGACGCCTGGCGAGCCCCCGCATCGGCGGATGCATTTCCTAACATCCGCGGCAGGTTTGGTTCCCCGTGACGAGTTGGTCCCCATGCTGGCATGGCACGTGCTGCCGGCGTTCTTTCGGTTGTTTCCCGCAGGGCATTTTGTCGCTTTCGAAGTGTCCTACCAACTAGAAGTTCGGCTTGGTTTGTGCCGCAGCCTGCATCGGTTTTCCCAATATTCCGTCTCAACGTTTACGCCCAACGATCTTTCGCCACTGCAGAAGCTTCATGCCCAATCCTCCTACGAGACACCAGCGATCCTGGTCAACTTACTATCTGCCCTGACGTACCCTTGGGTCACGACTGTCAGCGCGGTTCGTACAGGCCTGCTCTTTGTGTTTGTGCTTGATCCCGCACCGGTGCATACCGAGCCTTTTTTTCCGGCCTCCTGGAGTGCGAAGCTACGAGAAACTGCGGACTTCGCTAGGGCACCGATTGACCTGCAACGAGCCCTTTTTGACAACGATCCCGACTATCACAGAGCTGCATCACTACGACGTCATCTGTTGAACGAAGCCCCCTCTGGCTCACAGAGCCTCGCACTGTTGCGGTATTCGATTGAACGCTTCAGTCGAACGCTGTGGCACTCCACTGATGTGGCGGAACACTGTCCGCCGGGTTCCAATGTGATTGCCCCGTTGGCTTCGTTCGAATTCGGGCTGACCTTGGACCGTGTCATGCGGAAAGGTGTCCTTGCGGTGCTGGGAAGCTCCGAAACTGACCGCAAGGATGATTGCTTCGAGATTGCCGACCTTCTGGAGGAGCTCTGGTCTCAACGGAACGCCACACCAGGAGGCACCAAAT
>JAEXRB010000117.1 GCA_023438325.1 Pseudomonadota bacterium
GGCTGGGTGCGCACCGTGGAGGACGGCTCGCGCACATTGGCGGTGCTGACGCCTGCCGGTTGGCAGCAGGTTCGGGAGAGCGGCTGAGGGCCATCGCTCCACTTCGCGTGCGGTGGACAAAATGCCGGTGAGGTTGGGGTTCAGCCGAGATACGTGTAAAAATGCCCCATAGAATCTATTTTCCCTCGTAGATTCATTTGGTTGCCGGTTTTTTTTGGGTGCCCGATCCGTCAGCGCGATCGGGTCGCAGTTGCGTCATCAACTGCTCCAGCGTGGTCAAACGCACGCCGGCCCGCAACGCCTCGACCTCTGCCTGTTCGCGACGCTCCCGCTCCTTCGCCAGATCGGCGCGAGCGCTGTCCAGTTCGGCACGGACAGTCTCCAGTAGTTGGGCGTCCTGCGCCCAGCGCGCCTGCAAGGCCTGGTGCTCAGTCGCCGTAAGCCGCAGCGCATCCAGTTCCTGAAGTTGCGCGTCTGCGGCTTGCAGCGCTTGCGCCAGGTCACGCTCCAGGCGGGTGTGGCGCTCCAGCCACTGACTGTTATCGCGGTTGAGCTGCAACAGTTCGTGGTTCTTGACCATCAGCGCCTCGTTGGCTTGGCGCAGGGCCACCTGCAGCTCCTGCACCTGGTGCTCGTGGCGGCGCTGCTCCTGCTCGCGCTGCTCTTTCATCGAGGTCCGGTAATGCTCCAGCGCCTCACGGGCGTGGGCATGCTTCTCTTCCAGCGATTTCGCATGGGCCTCGTGCTCGGCCACACGGGCGATCAGGCCGGCGATGCGTTCGCTGAGCTGCGCGACCTCCGTCACCTGTTCGGCCAAGGCCTGCTGGGTAGCGGCGTGCGTTGTCTTTTCCTCGTGCAAGGCGGTTTCAACGCGCTGGAGCTGGGCGCTCAGCGCTTCCGCTTCCTGCTGGGCACGCTCCAACGACTGGCTACGCTCATGCAGTTGCGCCTCGAAGCGCTGACGAGCCTCGGTGACGACCGCCTCGGCCTCCTCGTACAGGCGCCCGGAGAGCCGGCCGACCAGATCCTGCAAAGCATCGCTGACCGCGACCTTGGCGCCCAGGCCTTGCCCTTCCTCTTCCTCCAACTCCTTCAGATAGCGGTGGATCGTGGTCTTGGAACCGGTGTTGCCCAACGTCACCCGCACTGCGTCCACCGAGGGGTGCTTGCCCTGCGCCCGCAGCGTATCGCGGGCCTTCTGGATGTCGCTCTTGTACAGGCCGCCGCGTGCCATCGCGCTCTCCGACTATTTCGTAATGTATTACATACCACGAAATTACATACCAATCAAGTTACGGAACGGGCAATAATTTGACCGTATTTTGAAGCGGGATAATAGTGGTTTATCCCGTGTCAGCCGCCTGAGGCCTGCACCAGGGGGGGCATTCAGTACGAAACTGGAATGTGCCGCCGCGTGCTAGCGCTCGGTAAGCGCTGCATTTTCCGTTTGTCAGAATCATGGCCGGCAGCGTGCTGACGAGAAGCAAAAGCGGTCAAGGGCGCGCAGGCTCTCTTCATGAGCCCTGCCGCGTCTAGCCAACGTGGGTTAGGTACGCCAACAGCCGCAGCGCATTGAAAACCACGAGCAAGGTGGATCCTTCGTGAATAGCGACTGCTGGTCCGATCCCCAAGCCCAAAATCGTTGCGGGCACGAGGAAGGCGACAATGCTCAGGCTGACGAACACGTTCTGACGGATCACCTTGCGCGTGTGACGGCTCAAGTCCACCGCAAATGGCAGGTGGCGGAGGTCATCGGCCATCAGCGCGACATCCGCGGTCTCCAGTGCGACATCCGAACCCGCGGCGCCCATCGCGATGCCGACCGTGGCGCTGGCCATCGCCGGCGCGTCGTTGACGCCGTCACCCACCATCGCGACCTTGTCCTGCGCGCGCAGCTTGCGTATGGCCTCAACCTTGTCCTCGGGCATCAGGTCGCCCCAGGCTTCATCAAGGCCGACTTCCGAGGCGATCGCCTCGGCGACCCGTTGGTGGTCGCCGGAGATCATGATCATGCGGGTGATGCCGAGTTCACGCAGTGCCTTCAGCGCTTCAGGCGCACCGGCCCGCGCGGTATCGAGCAGGCCGATGGCGCCGAGATCGCGCGCCCCTTGCCTGACGACCATCGAGGTGCGCCCTGCAGCGCGAAGTTGTGCGATGGCGGCAGCCGCCGATTCCCCCAGCGGAGCGACGCCGTCGGCGCCGAACATCTCGGCCTTGCCAATCCAGACCGTCTCGTTGTCGAAGGTGGCAGTGACGCCGCGTCCGATCAGGTTCTCGAGCCCGCTCGCGGAAGGGATCTCGCGCCCGCCCAGCCGCTCGCGGCCATCCCGGGCAATCGCCGCGGCCAGCGGATGGTCGCTGAGAGACTCAACTGCCGTTGCAACGGTGAGCAGTTCCTCCTCCGCCACCCCATCGACGGCGATGACATTGGTGATGCGCGGACGCCCTTCGGTCAGGGTGCCCGTCTTGTCGAAGGCCATTGCACTGAGCGAGCCGAGTTCTTCCAGGGGCGCGCCGCCCTTGATCAGCACGCCGCCGCGGGCCGCGCGGGCAATGCCTGACAGCACCGCGCTGGGCGTGGCGATGGCCAGCGCGCAGGGACTGGCGGCCACCAGCACCGCCATCGCGCGGTAGAAGCTGTCCCGGAAGGGTTCGTCGACGACCACCCACGCGAACAACAGCAGGAAGGCCAACACAAGCACCGCAGGTACGAAGATGCGCTCGAACCGGTCGGTGAAGCGCTGGGTCGGCGACTTCCGCGTTTCGGCCTCGCTGACCATCTGGACCACTCGCGCCAAGGCCGAATCGGTGGACTTGCGCGTGACCTCGACCTCGATTGCGCCGCTGCCATTGATGGTCCCGGCGAACACCCGTGAGGCGGCATCGACGCTATCCGGCCGTGTGCGCGCGGTCGAGGGGTCGTCCACGGGCCGCTTGTCAACCGGGATGCTTTCGCCGGTCACCGGTGCCTGGTTCACGCTGGAGGTACCGAGTACGAGAAAGCCGTCGGCGGACAGGCGTTCGTTCGGCTTGATCAGGACGACATCGCCGACAACCAGTTCTTCAACTGCGATCTCCTGTATCCGGCCGTCGCGTCGTACGGTCGCGGTGGCCGGGGCGAGCTCAGACAAGGCCTCGATGGCGCGCTTCGCCCGGCCCATCGCATAGTGTTCGAGGGCGTGGCCCAAGCTGAACAGGAACAGTAACAACGCGCCTTCGGCCCACGACCCGATCGCCGCGGCACCGGCTGCGGCCACCAGCATCAACGTGTCGATCTCGAAGCGCTTCAGGCGCAGGTTGTCGATCGCCTCACGGAGCGTATAGAAGCCGCCGAAGAAGTATGCCGCCACGTAACAGACTAACGGCAGCCAGGCAGGCGCGCCGGCAAAGGACTTGTCCATCAGGAAGCCAGCGAGGAGCAAGCTGCCGCATACCAGCGAGAAGATCATCTCCGTGTTCGGCCCCAGCAGCCCCGCATGTGCGTGCGACTCCCCACCGGTGCCATGCAAATGGTCGTCGCCCTCACGGTGGACGTGGCGCGCCTCATCTTCTCCATGTGCATGTTGATCGTCATTCAGAGTCTTTACCGGGACAACCTGCATGCTGGCTAGCACGTTCAGGATGCGCGATTCGGACACCTCACGGCGGTCGAACTCGACATGGACGATGCCCGCCGCGCTGGCCTCGGCTTCGAGTACGCCCCCAAGCGACCTGAGCTGCTCGGCGACGGTGCGCGCACGACGCTGGTGGCCAATGCCCTTCACTTCCCACAGAGCATGACCGTAGCGTTCGCTGATCGCCGCGCCGGCACGCTCGACCATCTCGCGGATGCGGGCGAGTGGCACGACGTCCGGGTCATGGTGGACGCACAACTGCGTCGGCGTGCCGTCCGATCCCGCGCGCAAGTGCACCTGCACAATGCCATCGCGGCTTTCCAGGTCGTGAATCAGCCGCCTGACGCAGGCGTCGGACTCGTCCGGCACCTGCGGTAGCAGGATCTGCAGGTCGATGCGGAGCTTTCCGGTCATTGTTGTTCTCCCACGATTCGAGCGCTGGTGTCGCGCCTGCGCAAGCGTCTTGTGCATAGACCCGTCGGCAGGCCACGGCGGCATGGCCGAACTCTATCCATCGGATCGCGTGTTCTCGCGGACGCTCTGCAGGATCTCGATGCCGCCTTTGAACGCGACAGCAGCAATCAAGGCACCTGCCACCAGGTCCGGCCAGGACGACCCGAGCCAGAGCACCAGTACCCCGGCCACGACCACGCCGCCATTCGAAATGAAGTCGTTGAAGCTAAAGGTCTCGGCCGCCTTCATGTTCACGTCGTCGGAACGGAGGCGGCGCAGCAGCACCAGGCACCACAGATTGATGGCTCCGGCGACGAGCGCCAGTCCGATCATGACGGGGCCGAGCGGCTCGGCCCCATACATCCATCGCCGGACCACGTCCGCCAGCACCATACCCGCGAAGATCAACAGAAGGACCCCCGACACGTTCGCCGCTCCCCGCTTCCAGGTGGGGCGGCGCTCGAGGGCAAGGTAGCTCAGCAGATAGACGGCCGCATCCGAACCGTTGTCGAGGGCATTGGCGAGCAGCGCGCTGGAATCGGCCACCCAGCCTGCCACCCCCAGTCCTGCGAACAGCGCGAGGTTCCATAACAAGACCTGCCGCAGAACACTCCTTTGCCGGGCCAGATTCGGGGTCATGTCGCGTGCCGCTTCGGACGATGCGCGATGGCCCGCGCCGCGAAGGTGGGCAGCACCACCAGCGTCAGCACTGTCGCCGTGATCAACCCGCCGATGACGACGGTGGCCAGCGGCTTCTGCACTTCGGCGCCGGCACCGACCGCGATCGCCATTGGAATGAAGCCGACGATGGCCACCAGCGCCGTCGTGAGCACGGCGCGCAGACGGTTGGCGGCGCCGGTGGTCGCCGCTTCCAATGGCGCATCTCCAGCCTCGAGCCGCTCGCGGATGGCCTGCATCAGGACCAGACCGTTGAGCGTGGCAACACCGGAAACCGCGATGAAGCCCACGGCTGCCGTCACCGAGAACGGCATGCCGCGCACCAGCAGTGCCAGTACGCCTCCGACCAGTGCCAGGGGCACGCAGAGGAACACCAGCGCTGCCTCGCGGATCGACCCGAGTGCCATGTAGAGCAAGCTGCCAATCATCAGGAACACAATAGGGATCACCAGAGCCAAACGTGCTTCGGCACGCTGCAGGTTCTCGAACTGGCCACCCCAGTCCAAGTAGACGCCACTAGGCAAGGAAACGTCTGCAACGGCGGCCTGGGCTTCCTGGACGAAGCCGCCCAGATCCCGGCCACGCACGTTGGCCTGGACCACGATGCGGCGGCTGCCGTTGTTGCGACTGATCTGGTTGGGACCTTCGCTGACAGCGATGCGCGCGACCGATGACAGCGGCACCACGGTGCCGTCGGGAGCGACCACCGGCAAGGCGGCGAGCTGCGCCGGATCGTTGCGTGCGTCCTCTTCGAACCGTACCACCACATCGAAGCGGCGATCGCCCTCGAAGATCTGGCCGGCCGCGGTGCCACCAACGCCGGTCGCCAGCGCCTCGCTGACGTCAGCCGCGCTCAGGCCGTACTGCGCCGCCGCCGCATGATCGACCCGCACGGTCAGCGTAGGCAAGCCAGAAACCTGTTCCACGCGAACGTCGGCCGCGCCGTCGATGCCGCGCAGATGGACCGAGATACGTTCTGCGACCGGCTGAAGGACGTCGAAGTCGTCGCCGTACACCATCACAGCAAGGTCGGTGCGCACGCCGGAAATCAGCTCGTTGAAGCGAAGTTCGATGGGTTGGCTGAACTCGAACGCATTGCCAATCTGTTTGTCGACAATGGACTCAAGTCGGCCGATCAGCGCTTCCTTGTCCACCGACCTGTCCGGCCACTCGGCTTTCGGCTTGAGCACGATCACGCTATCGGAGATGTTGACCGGCATCGGATCGATCGCGGCCTCCGCGGTGCCTGTCCGCGTGAAAATCGTCTCGACCTCCGGCTCGCCGGTGATGGCTTTCTCCAGCGAAAGTTGCATCGCCAGCGACTGCTCCAGCGAGGCGGAAGGCACCCGCAAGGCCTGCATCGCCAAGTTGCCCTCGTCGAGGGTCGGCATGAATTCCCGGCCCAACGAAGCGAATGCGGCGAAGCCGATGGCGAGCATGGCGACCGCCCCGATCAGCACGCGGCGCGGCCGCATCACCGCAGCGCGGATGACCGGTTCGGCCTTGCCGCGCACGAAACGGATGATTCGGGTCTCGTGTTCGCCGTCGTGCTTGCCTTCGTGGCTGTTGTCCTTTTCACGCGGCGGCGCTGCTGGCGCGGGCCGGGGCTTGGGATCACGCACGAACAGCGCGGCCATCGCCGGCACGAAGGTGAAAGAGAGGATGAACGCGCCGACCAGGGCCAGCATGAAGGTCGCGGCCATGGGCTGGAACGTTTTGCCCTCCACGCCCTCCAGCGTGAGGATCGGCGCGAAAACCAGGAGGATGATGAGCTGACCAAACGCCGCCGGTCGCACCATCGTGCGTGCTGCCCGGATCGCCACGCCCACTCGCTCGCCTGCGGAAAGTGCGCGTCCCAGTTCGGCCCGTTTCTGGCCGAGCATGAGCAGGGTGGCCTCGATCACGATCACCGCACCGTCGACGAGGATGCCGAAGTCGAGTGCACCCAGGCTCATCAGATTGCCGCTGATCCCGAAGCGGTTCATCCCGATCACCGCGAACAGGAACGACAGCGGGATCACCAGTGCGGTGATCGCCGCCGCCCGTATGTTGCCCAGCAGCAAAAACAGCACCACGATGACGAGCAGTGCCCCTTCGGTTAGGTTCTTGGCTACCGTCCTGACCGTGGAATTGACCAGCACGCTCCGGTCGAGCACCGGCTCGGCGACGATGCCCGGGGGCAGTGAGCGGTTGACTTCGGTCAGGCGCTCCGCGGCCGCGAGTGCCACCGTGCGGCTGTTGCCGCCGGCGATCATCAACGCCGTCCCGAGCACCGCTTCGTGGCCGTCCCGCGTCGCGGCACCCAGCCGTGGCGCCTGTCCGATGCCAACGCTGGCCACGTCCGCGACGCGGATCACAAGGCCGTCGCGATTGGCGACCGGCGCCTGTGCCAGATCACCGACGGTCTGCGCCAGCGCATCTGCCCGAACGATCAGGCCTTCGCCAGCGCGCTGGACGATGCCCGCACCGGCCTGGACGTTGGCGCGTTCCAGCGCCTGAACCAGCTCGCCCAAGCCGATGCCGTAGGCCGCCAGCCGCTCGGCATTCGGGCGGACGGCGTATTCCTTGACGTAGCCGCCGATCGTATCGACACCGGCAAGGCCGGCGGTGGAGCGCATCTGCGGTGCGATGATCCAGTCCTGCACCGTGCGCAGGTAGGTTGCGCGCTCCTGTGCCGTCGCAAGCCGGTTGCCTTCCGGAGTCAGGTAGACCTCTTCGGCCTGCCAGCCAGGCTCGTTCGGCTTACTGACGTTCGCCGGGTCGAACGGCACGTAGTCCACCGTCCACATCAACACCTCGCCGAGGCCCGTGGTGACCGGCGACATCATCGGCGTCACGCCCTCGGGAAGATCCTCCTGCACCTCGCGCATGCGCTCGGCCACCTGCTGGCGCGCGAAGTAGATGTCGGTCTGGTCGGTGAAGATCGCCGTGACCTGCGAGAACCCGTTGCGCGAGAGCGAGCGCGTACTGGTCAGTCCGGGGATGCCCGCCAGCGCGGTTTCAAGCGGATAGGTGATCTGGCGTTCGATCTGGCCCGGGGCGAGCGCGGGCGCAATGGTGTTGATCTGCACCTGCCGGTTGGTGATGTCCGGCACCGCATCGACGGGCAGCCTGCCGAGCTGGAAGAGGCCGTACACAGCGATGACCGCCGCGGCGAAGACCACGGCCCATCGGAAGCGGACCGCTGTTTCGATAATGATCTTGAACATGTCGGGTCCTCAGTGGCCGTGTTCGGCCTCGCCCTTGGCGAGTTCGGCTTTCAGCAGGAACGCGTTGCTGCCAGCGACGCGCTCGTCGCCCGACAGCCCGTTGAGGATCTCGACGCGGTCGCCTGCGCGGCGGCCTGCGAGCACAGGGGTTACGCGGAAGCCTTTTTCATCGGTCACGAACACAACCGAGCGACCTTCCACCGTCTGCACGGCATCGACCGGCACGGTCAGCGTGTCGTCCTGGCCTGCCGCCACCACGACACCGGACACCGGTGAACCCGCTGGCGGCAGCGTCCCGGATTCAGGGCGTGCACGGATGATCGCCATGCCGCCCTGTTCGCGTACGTCGGCGGCCACGCCGATCACGACGGCGCTGAAGCTCCCGGTGGCCCCGGTAACTTCGATGCGCGCATCAGGCGCGATCTGCGCGGCGAGCGCGGGCGGCGCGGAAAAGACCAGTTCGGTCTGCGCAGGATCGGACACGTTCGCCACGAGGTCACCCGCGGCGACGAAGCCGCCTGGCGTCACCTGCACCGCGCCGACGATGCCGGCCACGGGAGTGGTGATGGTCACGCGGCCGCCTGCATCCGGTGAGCCGGCCGCGGCG
>JAEXRB010000136.1 GCA_023438325.1 Pseudomonadota bacterium
AACGGTGGCCGCCCCCGCCGCCACGTCAGGGCGGTAGATGGGTGCAAGATCAGCCCAGCGCGGCTTCCAACTCTGGCAGCAGGGTGAACAGGTCGCCCACCAGGCCGATGTCGGCAATTTCGAAGATCGGCGCATCGCCGTCCTTGTTGATGGCGACGATGGTGCCGGCGTCCTTGATACCAGTGAGGTGCTGGATGGCGCCGGAAATGCCGACCGCCACGTACAGCTCGGGCGCGATGATCTTGCCGGTCTGGCCCACTTGCAGTTCGTTCGGCACATAGCCGGCATCCACCGCTGCGCGCGATGCGCCGACGGCTGCGCCGAGCTTGTCGGCCAGGGCGTAGATCACCTTGAAGTTTTCTTCCGAACCCACGCCGCGCCCGCCAGAAACCACGCGCGGTGCGCTTTGCAGGTCGGGGCGATCGGACTTGCCGGCGGCAAGGCCCACGAAGCGGGTGTGCGAAGGCAGTGCCGCGTCCACGGCAATGGCACGCACACCGGCGTTGCCGCCTTCACCCGCCGCCGGCCATGACGCCACGCGCACCGTAGCCACCACGGCTTTGTCGGCTGGAGCGGTAACCGTGACGATGGCGTTGCCAGCGTAAATCGGGCGCTTGAAGGTATGCGCAGCATCGACAGCCATCACGTCGCTGACCTGAGCCACGCCGAGCAGCGCCGCCACGCAAGGCATCACGTCCTTGCCGAACGTGGTGGACGGCGCGAATACGTGGCTGTAACCAGCAGAAGCCTGCGCGATCTGCGGTGCCAGCACCTGCGCGATGGGGTGTGCGTTGGCCGGGTTGGCAACCGTCAGCACCTCGTTCACGCCATCGATTTTCGCCGCCTGTGCGGCGATGGCATCCGGTGCATCGGCCAGCACGATCACGTCGATGCTGGCGCCGGCAATCGCGCGCGCGGCGGAAACCGTCTTGGCGGTGGCCGAGACATTGAGCTGGCCGTCGAGGTGTTCTGCAACGATGAGGATCTTGGACATGGATTGAATCTCCTGTGCGTTGTCAGAGAAGGCCCTTGGCCTTGAGAGCGGCGACCAGTTCGGCGGCATCCTTCACCATCACGCCACGACTGCGCTTGGCAGGCGCCTGATACGTGGTAGTGGTGAGGAAATCGCCCGATTCCACGCCGAGCTCGGCCAGTTGCAGCGTTTCCAGCGGCTTGGTCTTGGCCTTCATGATGTCCGGCAGCTTGATGAAGCGTGGCTCGTTGAGGCGCAGGTCGGTAGTGATGACGGCGGGCAGGTCGACTTCGAGCGTTTCAAGGCCGGCGTCCACTTCGCGCACCACGGTGGCCTTGCCGTCGGCCACATCCACCTTGCTGGCGAACGTGGCTTGCGGGCGGCCCCAGAGCGTGGCCAGCATCTGGCCGGTTTGATTGGCATCGTCGTCGATGGCCTGCTTGCCGAGCAGCACGATATCCGGCTGTTCCTTCTCGATGAGCTTGGCAAAAACGCGGGCGGCAGTAAGTGGCTGTACCGCATCGCCAGTCACCACATGGATGGCGCGGTTGGCACCCATGGCCAAACCGTTGCGCAGGTGTGCCTGGGCATCGGCCGGCGCGATGGTGGCGACGATCACTTCGCTGGCAACGCCCTTTTCGCGCAGGCGCAGTGCTTCTTCCAGTGCGATGTCGTCGAAGGGATTGGCAGACAGCTTCACGCCATCGGTAACCACGCCGGAGCCATCCGGCTTGACCTGAATGCGCACGTTGTAATCCACCACGCGCTTGTAGGCGACCAGGATTTTCATCGGTCAAAGATTCCTGAAAGTTTCGGGGAGAGTCCGCCGTGCGGTGGCAAGCGGACTGCGAATTGTAGCGGGTGGGGCCAAAGCGGTCGATTTTGGCGTGATGAATGCCTTCAGGTGCCTTGATCTGCGTTGACCAAGTGCGGCGAAGGTCGCATGAGGAGCGTGTGGTGTCTTCAGGCCAGGTATGGGGCTTGCTTGCCGATGGCGTGATGCGACAAGACTATGCCGTTTGTCTGGAAAAAGCGCCCGTCCATCTCTGCCGTGACGGACATCGGCATCCCTTCTCGCTTGTTGATTAACCGCTGTATTGAGGGCATGGCGTGATGATCGCGCCGGCAATGGAGTGACTGTCGTTGACTGAGAGGTTGAGTATGAGGAACGCAAGTCTGTGGGTGTTGGGCATGACGGCTGGGTTGGCAGCATTGCCGGTGTCGGCCATGAGTGGATCGCGCGCGATGCCGGGCGGTGGCACTCCGGCAGTGATGCATCAGAACGCGATGGCGGCTGCTCCGGTGTCGGTACCTCGAGTGGCTACGCTCAACGAGGGGTTCGATGACGTCAGTACGCTGGTGGGCAATGGCTGGGTCAGGCGGCATCTCAGTGCGCCAACAGGGTCGCTTCCCGGTTGGTATCAGGGCGTTCCGACTACAGCCACCCCTACTCCGGGACCATTCAACGCACACCTGGGTGCGCTCAATTCCTACATCTCGGCCAATTTCAACAGTACGGCGGGTGGTACCGGCACCATCAGTGACTGGTTGATGACGCCGGAACTGGAGTTTGGAGGAGATGCGAGCTTCACGTTTTGGACACGAAAGGCCTATGTTGCAG
>JAEXRB010000141.1 GCA_023438325.1 Pseudomonadota bacterium
GGACACCATCAACCGCAACATCGCCACCGGCTCGGTAAGGCGCGGTGATGGCGCACCCGCAACGGATGCGCTCGATGCCGGGCTTCGCACCGCCGCAGCCGATCGCGTCTATCGCATCGCCGATGGCATTCCGGTGATGCTCGTTTCCGAATCGATCCTGACCCCATCACTGGCCGCACACGGCGACTGAGTCGATGGATGCCACAGCCAAAGCAGCCCTCCTCGCCCTCCTGCGCGGCAAAGTGCAGGAGCGGCTGGCGCAACCCTTGCACGCACTGTTCGATGAACTGGATTCCCGCCTGTTCGATCTGGCCGAACGCAGTCGCGTGGCTGCGCAGCAACACCTGTATTTCGATGCCCTGCGCCATCTGCGCCTGGCCCGCGTGGATGTGGAAACCGATTTCCTCCAGCGCGCCGACCGCGCCTTGCATCGCGGCGAGAATGACAACGCCGCGGCACGAACGCGCGGCCCGTTGCGCCTGATCGAAAAGGACGAGCAGGAAGAAACACTGCACCTGGAAAGTCATACCCAACGCCTGTCCGAACAATTGGCACCAGCGCTGGACGCCCTGCTGGCACGGCTTTCCGAACTCGATGGCCAGCCCGTACCGGCCGACCGCCAGAGGAGCGCGATCTCCCCGCGCGGCCTGAGCCGCGCCTTCCGCAGTTCCATGGGCGTCGTCGATGTCGGCATCGAAATCCGCCTGATCGCGTTCGGCCTGTTCGGCCAACACGTGCTGCGCGCGCTCGAACCGTTGTATGGCAACCTCAACGCAATCCTGGTCGAACACGGCTTGCTGCCGGATCTGCCCGAAGCGGCTGCGTGGCCGCGCACCACGCTTCCTCCGCCGATCCGTCGCAATACCGCACCGCGCCGCGTGCCCGATGGCACTGTGCAGCCGCCCGCGCCGCCACCCATTCCGCCCCCCGGCACCCAACCGGATGGCAATGAGCCGCATCTGGAAGAGCTTCATCGACTGATGCATGCCCGCCAGCAGGCCGAGCGCGCCATGCTGGCGCAGCAAAACATGGCCGACCCCGATGCCCCGCAGGCTGAGGCCCTGCCCTCGGACACGCTGGATGCCGCCCTTGGTCGCCTGTGGACCTATGAAGGCGACCCGATGGCATTCAAGCACCACCTGCTCGCCTCGGCGCGCGAACTGGCAAATCAGGTCGATGCCCGGCTGGCTTCGGAGGACGAAGATGTCGTTGACCTGATCGGCCTCTTGTTCTCCCGCATCCGCAACGATCCCGACCTCCCAGCCCCCCTGCAGGCCATGCTGGCGCGCCTGCACATCCCGTTCCTGCGTACCGCACTCAAGGACACCGACCTGCTCCATGGCGCCAGCCACCCTGCGCGTGAATTGATCGACGAACTGGGCGAACTTTCCGCCGGCTGGTGCCGATCATCCGATCCCAACGACGCCCTGCTCAAACAGATTGCGCTCACCGTCGAACAACTGGCCTCGCATTTCCAGGACGACCACCCCATCGCCTTCGCACAGGCCATCACCGACCTGCGGCAGCAACTGGAACCCTTTCGCCACCGCGCCGATCTGGCCGAGCAACGCACCATCGAAACCACCATCGGACGCGAACGCCTCACCCTGGCACGCAATCGTGTCGCTTCGCTGCTGCAACAACGCCTGAGCCGGCACGACCCGATGCCATGGGTGCGGCAACTGCTGCGTGGCCCGTGGTCCAACCACCTGGTGCTGATGTGGCTGCGCAACAGCGAAAGCAGCCCAGCCTTCCGCCAGGCGTTGGAATTCATCGACGAGCTGCTCTGGGCCGATGACCCACACGCTGCGGGCAGCGACCCCGATCGCCTGGCCCGCGCACGCCAGATCCTGCCTGACATGCTGCGCCGCGGCCTGGCCGGCGTGACCCTGCACGACAGTGAAATCGAAGCACTGGCGCTGCGACTGGATCACTTTCTCAAGGCTCAATCGGAAGGCCGGGAAGCCCCGGATTTCCTCTACGAGAACGACCCCACGCTCGCCCAGGCCGATTTCGCCACGCAATGGAAGGAATCACTGGCCGAAGAGCAGCCGCCCCCGGTCGATATCGACCCTGCACTGCTTGCCAAATTGCGCTCGCTGCCTCCGGGCACATGGTTCGAGTTCCGCGGCTCCGTGGAAGAAGACATGGAGCGCGCCAAACTTTGCTGGATCAGCCCATACACCGGCAGCAACCTGTTCGTGAACCGCAACGGTCTGAAGATGCACGCGCTCACGCCGGAAGCTTTGGCCACGGAAATGGAATCAGGACTGGCTCGGCTGATCGACGGCAATCGCCTGCTCGAACGCACCCTGCGCGCCCTGATCGATCAATTGCGCCAGTATGGCCCGGTCGCGGAAGCCTCCTGAAACACATGGATGCCGTGACACCGCCTGCCGCACAGATCGATGCCGATGTTGCCCGCGCCCTGGCTGAAGACATCGGCACAGGCGATGTCAGCGCCGCACTGCTGCGCGACGCGCCGGGCTCAGCGCACATCATCTGCCGTGAGCACGCCGTCATTGCCGGCCTGCCCTGGGTGGAAGCCTGCTTTCGTGCCCTCGATCCACACGCCCGCTTCCAGTGGCATTTGAACGATGGCCAGCGTATCGCGCCGGATCAGGAACTCGGCCGCATCCATGCAGGCAACCGCGCTCTGGTGACGGGCGAACGCACCGCCCTCAATTTCCTGCAAACTCTCTCCGGCACGGCCACCGTCACGGCCCGTTACGCGGCCGCGCTCGCAAACAGCGGCACCCGCATCCTCGACACCCGCAAGACCTTGCCTGGCCTGCGTCTGGCGCAAAAGTACGCGGTTCGCTGCGGTGGCGGCGTCAATCACCGCATCGGTCGGTTCGATGCGGTGATGCTCAAGGAAAACCACTTGCTCGCCGCCGGCTCCATCGCCGCCGCCGTGAACGCAGCACGTGAACGATATCCGCAGCTGCCGCTGATCTGCGAAGTGGAAAATCTCGACGAACTGGCGCAGGCGCTGGATGCCGGCGTGGATCGCATCCTGATCGATGACTTTTCACTGGACGACATGCACCGCGCCGTCGCCATCGCCGCCGGCCGCACGCCGCTGGAGGTCTCCGGCAACGTCACGCTTGACACCTTGCCGCAGATCGCCGCCACCGGCGTGGATTTCGTCTCCAGCGGTGCGCTCACCAAGCATGTGCGGGCGATCGACTATTCGATGCGCCTGCTGGCCTAGCCGGAAGACTCGCCGACTAAGCCGCGCGCCGCCGCCACGCCTGCTTCGTCGCAATCGTCACGTCCCCCTCGATCGCAAAATCCTGCGGCCCGACATGCCCGCAAACCGCCACGGCCAGCCAGCCGCCCGGCATGCCCCAAGTCCAGCCATCGGCAACATCCTGTGGTGCCACCTGCCAAGCCTGCGTCTTCAGCGCGTGCATTCGCAGACCGCGCCCATCCGCCTTGCCATGAGCCTCGTCGAGGGTCCAGCGTCGAAAGAACTTCGCTTTGCGCACCGCAGCGTCGCACTGCGCCAACTCGCGCACGAAATCCTCCGGGTAGAGCGACCCGGCCAGCGTCAACAGATCGCGCTCACGCATCTGGCACTCGATATCCACGCCCACCGCCTGCCCGGACACCGCGCAGGCGATGAATCCTCCGCTATGCGACAGCGAAACATGCAGGCCACTCGCGTTGCCATTGCGCCATGCCAGAGGCGTACCGCGCTCGTCGCGTCCCAGGACCCACTGCCAAGGCTCACCACCGCCAAAACGTGCGAGCAAATCACGCGCATAGCCATGTCCGGCACGGTACTGCGCGCGCCGCTGCGGATGCGTGATGCGCGCCAGCCGCTCACGCTCCTGTGCGCCCATCCACGCGTCGTCATCAGGCAGGTGTTCGAGCAGATCGTCGATGCGACGCAGGCCCAGAAGGATCGACATGGGATCTCCCACGTTAACGGCCCTTGATTGTCTGCCCGGGCCACGATGAACTCAACGCACGCCGCGCTAACATGGGCATTTTCGCAGGAACCCAGCCATGAGCCTGACCCAACGCTATGCCGACGAACTGGCCACGATCCAGCGCGACGGCCTGTTCAAGTCCGAACGCATCATCACCTCGCCCCAGTCTGCGCAAATCCAGTTGCAGGACGGTCGCCAGGTACTGAACTTCTGCGCCAACAATTACCTCGGCCTGGCCGATCATCCCCGCGTCATCGCCGCGGCCAAGCGCGCACTGGATACACACGGCTTCGGCATGGCCTCGGTGCGCTTCATCTGCGGCACGCAGGATCTGCACAAACAGCTGGAAGCACGCATCGCGCAGTTTTTCGGCACCGAGGACACGATCCTCTACGCCGCCTGCTTCGATGCCAACGGCGGCCTGTTCGAGCCGCTGCTCGGGCCCGATGACGCAATCATCTCCGATGCACTCAACCATGCCTCGATCATCGATGGCGTGCGCCTGTGCAAGGCGCGTCGCTATCGCTATGCCAACTGCGACATGGCCGATCTGGAAGCCCAGCTCAAGCAGGCCCGTGCCGATGGTGCGCGCAGCATTTTGATCACCACCGATGGCGTGTTCTCGATGGATGGCTTCATCGCGCCACTCGACCAGATCACCGCACTGGCGAAAAAATACGACGCACTCGTGCATATCGACGAATGCCACGCCACCGGCTTCCTCGGTGCCAGCGGTCGCGGCAGCGCCGAAGTGAAGGGCGTGCTGGACAAGATCGACATCATCACCGGCACGCTCGGGAAAGCGCTCGGCGGCGCACTCGGCGGCTTCACCACGGCAAAGCGCGAAGTCATCGAGATGCTGCGCCAGCGTTCGCGCCCGTATCTTTTCTCCAATTCGCTGCCGCCCCATGTGGTGGCCGCCGGCACCGAGGTTTTCGACATGCTCGATGAAGCCGGCGAGCTGCGCGAGAAATTGGCCGAATACACACGTTACTTCCGCGAAAAGATGAGTGCCGCAGGCTTCGATCTCAAACCCGGCACGCATCCGATCTGCCCGGTGATGTTGTACGACGCCCCGCTCGCGCAGGCATTCGCCACGCGCCTGCTGGAAGAAGGCATCTACGCGATCGGTTTCTTCTTCCCCGTGGTGCCGCAAGGCCAGGCCCGCATCCGCACCCAGATGTCCGCCGCACACACGCGCGAACATCTGGATACCGCGATTGCCGCCTTCACCCGCGTCGGTCGGGAACTGGGCGTGATTGGCTGATCACGCCCTGCACCTTCACCCCTTGTCCAGCGG
>JAEXRB010000226.1 GCA_023438325.1 Pseudomonadota bacterium
ACCGAATCCCAGCGCCTGTCCGGCACGCTCGGCCACCAGCATGGCGCCGATGGGAAATCCGCATCCCAGCCCTTTGGCCAGCGTCATCACATCCGGCGCAACCCCATCCCATTGGTGCGACCACAACTTTCCGGTGCGGCCCACGCCGCTCTGGATTTCGTCAAACACCAGCAACGCACCCACCTCGTCGCAACGCGCTCGCAGATGCGCGAGAAACCCCGGTGCCGCAGGCACGACACCACCCTCGCCCTGCACCGGCTCCACGATCACTGCTGCGACGTCATCGCCGAACACCGCATCGAAACCTGCGGCATCGTTGAAAGGCGCATAACGGAATCCACCGGGCAGCGGCTCGAACCCTTGCTGATACTTCGGCTGCGCCGTCGCGGTGACGGTGGCCAGGGTGCGGCCATGGAAAGAGCCATGGAAGCTGATGATGCTGCGTCGTTCCGGCGGCCGCCCCGCATCGGCGGCAAAATGGCGTGCGAGCTTGATCGCGGCCTCGTTGGCTTCCGCACCGGAATTGCAGAAGAACACGCGCGCGGCAAAACCGCTGGCGGCGATCAGTTCCTCGGCCAGGCGCAGCGGCGGCTCGCTGTAGAAAATGTTGCTGGTATGCCAGAGTTTTCCGGCCTGCTCGGCCAGTGCGGCCAGAATGTCGGCATCGCCATGGCCGAGCGCACTGACCGCAATGCCGGCGGCAAAATCCACGTACTCACGCCCTTCGATGTCCCACAATCGCGAACCCTCGCCACGCTCCAGCACCAGCTCGCGCTGGCGGTACGTCGGCACCAGATGTTGCCGGCCGCTGGCGACGAGGGTGGAAGTACGGTGCGACATCGGATGACCTTGGATTAACGAAGGGCAGGCCATTATCCGCCGGTTGGCCGCCCAGTTGCCTGCAATCGATTACGCTTTGCCCCCGCCGCGCACAGGCCGGCGGCCCCATTCCCCGGAAAACCCATGCACGACACGCCCCTGCTGGTGCAGGAACTGGAAGCCGAACTGGCCCGGCAAGGTTTTGCCTTCGTCGAAGGCGGGCCCATGCACACCTGGCTCTCCACCGCCGGTTCGCTGGCCGACTGGCCGGCCTTTGCAGCCAGTTGGGATGATCTTCCGCTGGACACCTTCATGGCCGACGGCGG
Organism: Pseudomonadota bacterium; assembly: GCA_023438325.1. Taxonomy (GTDB): domain Bacteria; phylum Pseudomonadota; class Gammaproteobacteria; order Xanthomonadales; family Xanthomonadaceae; genus Denitratimonas. The sequence continues at coordinate 1,146 of JAEXRB010000226.1, forward strand.
GCGCTATCGCCGCCGCCGTTACGCGGTTTTCTCCAGCGCCCGTGAAGGCGACATCGCGCTGCGCCCAAACCAGCCGCATTGGCAAAGTCGCGACTACAACCGGCTCAACGGCGGCATCGCACGCTGGTTCGAGCCGATCAGCCCGGCCGTCGTCCACGGCCAAACCCTGCCCAACGTGTTGTGCTGGTTCCGCACCCTCTGCAATCACCTGCTGTCGCCCGATACCGGCTGGCACATCGAGGTGCATCAATTCCGCATTGAGGCGGGTCCGGAAAAAGCCGGCCAGCCGACTCCCGAAGGCATGCACCGCGACGGCGTGGATTTCGTGCTGGTTTTGATGATCGGGCGCCGCAACATCCGCGAAGGCACCACCTCCATCCACGCGCTCGACGGCACCCAGTTGGGCAGCTTCACCCTGGCGCAGCCCTTCGATGCCGCCATCGTGGAAGATGCCCGCGTATTCCACGGCGTCACGCCAGTGGAGCCGATCGACCCCGCCTCGCCGGCCGCGCGCGATGTCCTCGTCGTCACCTTCCGTCGCACACCTGCCGCAGACACGCAAGAAAGCGCTGCATGACAGCCCGCATCGCCCTTGCCTTCACCCTGCTGCTGGCGCTGGCAAGGCTCGATGCTGCACCGATCAAACCCGACGAACAGGTGATGTTCTTGCCGCACGTGGCCGCAGAACAGCCCGACGGGCGTGCAGCCCTGCGCATCGAGGCATGGGTCTACGAACGCGAGCCACGACGCTGGCTGCATTGGGCGTTCGCACGCTACTTGCGCATCGACGAAAAAAAGATGAGCGACGCCGAGCGCGCATTGTTCCGCGAACGCACCCAGCTTTTCCGGGTGGATTCGGAACGCGGCAAACGCGTGCAGATCGCATTGCCGGATGGGCGACGAGCGCTCCTGCCGCCCACCAAGGCCGATGGCCGCAGCAGCATCACGCTGACGATCCAGCCGCAAGACACGGCACCCTGGATCGAGTTTTCCGCCGTGCTGCCCGAAGGCGATACCCGCCACTTCCAGGGCCGCGCCCTGCGCGTGCCGGCACGGGGCTGGTCAGTGGTGTCGGACATCGACGACACCATCAAGCTCAGCCAGGTGCTTGATCAACGCGAACTTCTGCTCAACACCTTCGTCCGTCCGTTCAAGCCCGTGCCTGGCATGGCGCAGCGCTATCGCCAATTCGCCCATGAAGACGCCGATACACGCTTCCACTATGTCTCCACCAGCCCGTTGCAACTGCTTCCGGCGCTGAGCCAATTCCTCTCCGAATCCGGTTTTCCGAAAGGCAGCATGCACCTGCGCGAAGCCACCCGCTGGCGCGATCTGCTGGCCGATGACGAGGGCACCGCCAGCCACAAGCGCCACGCCATCGAGCACCTGCTCCGCACCTTCCCGCAACGCCGCTTCATCCTGATCGGCGACAGCGGTGAACGCGATCCGGAAATCTATGCCGATCTGGCCCGGCGTTTCCCCGATCAAATCGCACTGATCGCGATCCGCCGCGTTGACGAGGCCGATGTCGCAACCCGCCGCAATGCGGTGGCGCGGGATACCGGCAACACGCGCTGGCTTTGGTTCGACCAGCCTGCGACGCTGTCGCTCCCGGATATCTGATCGCTTCCGCTGCAATGGCATCGGCGGCACATCACTGGCCGCTCATGGTTTCCACGCACACCCGACTCCACCAAATGCAGCGCAACGCAGTTGCACGCATGACTCAGTCGATCGCTCCGACCGCCCGCGCGCAGAACGCACAGATGGCGTTCACCAGGCGATCCTTGTCGCGCAATGACTTTCGGCTCGGGCCGATGGGGCCGACGAGGGCTTCGGTGAAGGCACCGACGAGGCAGGCGGCACTCGCGTCGAGGTTCTGCTTCGGGAATTCGCCACTCGCCACGCCGTGCTTGAGCACCGCCTTGAACACGTCACCGAAGCGCTTGCGGCAGCGGATGCGTTCGGCATCCACTTCCGGCTCAGCCGGTTCGGCAATGAAGGCATACGCCAGATTCGGGCCGGTCAACGCGCGGCGCACGAAAGAGGCGACGGCGCCTTCCAGTTGATCGCGTGCGCCGGTTTTTTCTGCAATCACGTCGCGCAGGATCGCGATTTCGTGATCCACCGCCGCCGTCAGCACTTCCACGAACAGCTCGGCCTTGGAAGGAAAATAGCGATAGATCATGCCGGTGGAAATACCCGCCTGCGCTGCCACGGCGGCGATCTGTGCGTTGCGGAAACCGCCTTCGGCCACCAGCCGGCGCGTGGCGCGCAGGATGCGCTCGCGGTTGCCGGCAAGGCGTTCTTCCATCAGGCGGGTACGGCGATAGGCCATCGGGGGCAAGGTTCCAACGGGCGGCCCCTCATTCTAGGCGGTCGCATTTCGTTTCGGGAAAGAAATGAATTACGCTTCATTCCATTGAAGTGGCGCCATGGCGAGCCACGCAGAGAAAGGAAAGCGCAATGTCATTGCCGCAATTTGATTTCGACTTGGGCGAAACCTGCGACGCGCTGCGTGAAGCCGTGCGCGATTTCGCGCAAGCCCGCATCGCTCCGCTGGCCGAGGAAACCGACCGCAGCAACCGGTTTCCGATGCAGTTGTGGCAGGAAATGGGCGAAATGGGCCTGCTCGGCCTGACCGTGGAAGAAGAATACGGCGGCACCACGATGGGCTATCTGGCGCACGTGGTGGCGATGGAGGAAATCTCGCGCGCCTCGGCCTCCATCGGCCTTTCCTACGGCGCACACTCCAATCTTTGCGTGAACCAGTTGCGCAAGAACGGCACGCACGAACAGAAGCTCAAGTACCTGCCGAAATTGGTGAGCGGCGAGCATGTCGGTGCGCTGGCGATGAGCGAACCGGGCGCAGGTTCGGATGTGGTATCGATGCGACTGCGCGCCGAGCGCCGTGGCGATGTCTTCGTGCTCAACGGCAACAAGATGTGGATCACCAACGGCCCGGATGCAGACGTGTTGATCGTCTACGCCAAGACCGATGTGGCGGCCGGCTCCAAAGGCATCACCGCCTTCATCGTGGAAAAGGGTTTTGCCGGATTTTCCACCGCGCAGAAGCTCGACAAGCTCGGCATGCGCGGCTCCAACACCTGCGAACTGGTGTTCCAGGATTGCGAAATCCCGGCGCACAACGTGCTGGGCGAAGTGGACAAGGGCGTGCGCGTGCTGATGTCCGGGCTGGATTTCGAGCGTCTGGTGTTGTCCGGCGGCCCGCTCGGCATCATGGCGGCGTGTCTGGATGTGGCCCTGCCGTATGCACGCGAACGCAAGCAGTTCGGCCGCAGCATCGGCGAGTTCCAGCTGATCCAAGGCAAGCTCGCCGACATGTACGTGGGCTTCAACGCCTGTCGCGCCTATGTGTATGCCGTGGCGAAAGCCTGCGATCGCGGCCAGACCACGCGCAAGGATGCGGCCGGCGCGATCCTCTACGCAGCGGAAAAAGCCACCTGGATGGCAGGCCAGGCGATCCAGATCCTTGGCGGCAACGGCTACATCAACGACTATCCCACCGGGCGTCTGTGGCGCGACGCCAAGTTGTACGAAATCGGCGCGGGCACCAGTGAAATCCGCCGCATGCTGATCGGGCGGGAGCTGTTTCAGGAAGGTGCGCGATGAGCATCCTCGCCTCGCAACTTGCTCCCGGCTCCGACGCCTTCCGCGCCAACGCGCAAGCCATGCGCGTGCAACTGGACGAAGTGAACGCGCTTGCCGCACGCATCGCCCAGGGCGGCAGCGAGGCGGCTCGGCAGAAGCACATCGCGCGCGGCAAATTGCTGGCGCGCGAGCGCATTGATGCCCTGCTCGATCCCGGCTCGCCCTTCCTCGAAATCGCGCCGCTCGCAGCCAACGGCATGTATGGCGACGACGTGCCGTGCGCCGGCATGGTGGCCGGCATCGGCCGCATCGAAGGCGTCGAGTGCGTGATCGTGGCCAACGATGCCACGGTGAAGGGCGGCACCTATTACCCGATCACGGTGAAAAAGCATCTGCGTGCGCAGGAAATCGCCGAGCAGAACCGCCTGCCTTGCGTGTACCTGGTCGATTCGGGCGGCGCGTTCCTGCCGATGCAGGATGAGGTGTTCCCGGATCGCGACCATTTTGGCCGCATTTTCTTCAATCAAGCCAACCTCTCCGCGCAGGGCATCCCGCAGATCGCCTGCGTGATGGGCTCGTGCACTGCGGGCGGTGCGTATGTGCCGGCGATGAGCGATGAAACCGTCATCGTGAAGGAACAAGGCACGATCTTCCTCGGCGGCCCGCCGCTGGTGAAGGCCGCCACCGGCGAAGACGTGAGTGCGGAAGATCTCGGCGGTGCCGATGTGCATACCCGCATCTCCGGCGTCGCGGATCATTTTGCGCAGGATGATCGCCATGCGCTGGCACAGGTGCGCCGCATCGTCGCCAACCTCAACTGGGAAAAGCACGGCCGACTCACGCTGCGCGAACCGGAGGCGCCGCTGTATCCGGCCGAAGAGCTCTACGGCGTGATTCCTTCCGATACGCGCAAGCCGTTCGACGTGCGCGAAGTGATCGCACGCCTGGTCGATGGCAGCCGTTTCGATGAGTTCAAGGCACGCTACGGCACCACCCTGGTCACCGGCTTCGCGCACCTGCACGGTTATCCGATTGGCATCGTCGCCAACAACGGCATCCTGTTCTCCGAATCGGCGCTGAAAGGCGCGCACTTCGTGGAGCTGTGCTCCAAGCGCGGCATCCCGCTGGTGTTCCTGCAGAACATCACCGGCTTCATGGTGGGCCGCAAGTACGAAAACGGCGGCATCGCACGCGATGGCGCGAAAATGGTGATGGCGGTGGCCTGCGCCAAGGTGCCCAAGTTCACCGTGGTCATCGGCGGCAGCTTCGGTGCCGGCAATTACGGCATGTGCGGCCGCGCCTATTCGCCGCGCTTCCTTTGGATGTGGCCGAACGCACGCATCAGCGTGATGGGTGGCGAACAGGCCGCCAGCGTGCTGGCGCGCGTGAAGCGTGACGGCATCGAGGCCAAAGGCGACACATGGTCGCAGCAAAGCGAAGAAGCCTTCAAAGCGCCGATCCGCGAGCAATTCGAGGCGCAAGGCCATCCGTTCTACGCCAGCGCACGGCTGTGGGACGACGGCATCATCGATCCGGCCCAAACCCGCGATGTACTCGGGCTGGCCTTGTCGGCCTCGCTCAATGCACCCGTGCAACCCACCGAATTCGGCATTTTCAGGATGTGATCCGATGAGCGACCTGATCCAGATCCAACACCAGGCCGGCATCGCCACGCTGTGGCTGAATCGCCCGGACAAACACAACGCCTTCGACGAACACCTCATCGCCGCCATCACCGATGGCCTTCGCGCCCTGGCCGACGATGCCCAGGTGCGCGTGGTGATACTGGCCGGGCGCGGCAAGAGTTTCTCCGCCGGCGGTGATCTGGACTGGATGCGCCGCGCGGCCGGTTACGGTTACGAACAGAACCTCGCCGACGCCACCGCGCTGGCGACGATGCTGCGCACTCTGGCAACGCTTCCCAAACCCACCATCGCACGCGTGCACGGCGCAGCGCTCGGCGGCGGCATGGGTCTGGTGTGCGCCTGCGACATCGCGGTGGCATCCGATGCTGCCGTGTTCGCCACCTCCGAAGTGAAGTTCGGCCTGATTCCCGCAACGATCGGCCCCTATGTGCTGCGCGCCATCGGCGCACGGCAGGCGCAGCGCTATTTCCAGAGTGCCGAACGCATCGAGGCCACGCGTGCCCTGCAAATCGGCTTGGTGCACGAACTGGTGGGCGCGGCATCGCTCGATACGAAGATCGATGAAATCACCACGGCCCTGCGCTCGGGCGGCCCGGCGGCACAGAACGCGGCCAAGCAGTTCATCGCCGATGTGGCGGATCGCCCCATCAGCGACGCGCTGATCTCCGGCACTGCCGAAGCCATCGCGCGAATCCGTGCCACCGAGGAAGCCCGCGAAGGGCTCACGGCGTTCCTGGAAAAACGCAAGGCGAACTGGGCATGAGCGCACCTCCTTTCCACACCATCCTGATCGCCAATCGCGGCGAAATCGCCTGCCGCGTCATCGCCACCTGCAAGCGCATGGGCATACGCACCGTGGCGGTGTATTCGGAGGCCGATGCGAGAGCGCGGCATGTGCGATTGGCCGATGTGGCGGTGCCGATCGGCCCGGCGGCGGCACGCGAAAGCTATCTGGTGATGGAAAAAATCATCGCGGCAGCCCGGCAAACCGGCGCGCAGGCGATTCATCCCGGCTATGGTTTTCTTTCCGAAAACGCCGCGTTCGCACGTGCCTGCGATGAAGCCGGCATCGTATTCATCGGCCCACCGGCAACGGCGATCGAGGCGATGGGCAGCAAGAGCGCAGCCAAGGCGCTGATGGAAAAAGCCGGCGTGCCGCTCACCCCCGGTTATCACGGCGACAACCAGGCCCCCGATTTTCTCCATGCCCAGGCCGATGCCATCGGCTATCCGGTGTTGATCAAGGCCAGCGCCGGCGGTGGTGGCAAGGGCATGCGCCGGGTGGATCGCAGCGAAGACTTCCTCGCCGCACTGTCCTCGTGCCAGCGTGAAGCGGCCTCCAGTTTCAACGATGCGCACGTGCTGATCGAAAAGTACGTGCTGCGCCCGCGCCACATCGAAATCCAGGTGTTTGGCGATGCCCACGGCAACGTGGTGCACCTGCACGAGCGCGACTGCTCGGTGCAGCGTCGCCATCAAAAGGTGCTGGAAGAAGCCCCCGCGCCGGGGATGACGCCCGAACGTCGTGCCGCGATGGGCAAGGCTGCGGTGGATGCTGCCCGCGCCGTGGGTTATGTCGGTGCCGGCACGGTGGAGTTCATCGCTTCGCAGGATGGCGCGTTCTACTTCATGGAAATGAACACACGGCTGCAGGTGGAACATCCGGTCACCGAGATGATCACCGGGCAGGATCTGGTCGAATGGCAATTGCGCGTGGCCGCCGGCGAAACACTGCCGCTGGCACAAGACGACATT
>JAEXRB010000252.1 GCA_023438325.1 Pseudomonadota bacterium
CCGCGTCATCATGGGCGGGTCAGGATCGGGCAAGAGCACCCTGCTGCGGCATCTGATCGGCTTGCAGAAGCCGCGCGCCGGCACGGTGAAACTGCTCGGCACCGACCTGGCTCACGCCAGTTCGCGCGAGGTGCTGGCCTTGCGCAGGAAGATCGGCGTCAGCTTCCAGGGCGGCGCGCTGTTCACCTCGATGACGGTGGGCGACAACGTGGCCCTCCCGCTGCGCGAACATACCGATCTGGATGAAAACACCATCCGCATCATGAGCCGGCTCAAGCTCGAAGTGGTCAACCTCGGCGGTTTCCAGGATTTGATGCCGAGCCAGCTTTCCGGCGGCATGGTCAAGCGCGCTGCACTCGCCCGCGCCATCGTGATGGATCCGCGCCTGATGTTCTTCGATGAGCCTTCCGCCGGTCTGGATCCGGTGGTCTCGGCGGAACTGGACGAACTGATTCTGCAACTGCGCGATGCCATGCGCATGAGCATCGTGGTGGTCACGCACGAACTGGAATCGGCCTTCAAGATCGCCGATACCATCACCGTGCTCGATCACGGCAAAGTCCTGATGACCGGCACCGTGAGTCAGGTGCGTGCCGCCGACAACGAGCGCATCCAGGATCTGCTCAACCGCCGCCCGCGCGAGGTGGAGGTGAACGTGGACGAGTATTTGCGCCGGCTGACCGAAGAGGAAACCTGATCGCCGTGTGCATCGGTGTGCCGGATTTTCTGGCAGTGCATGCCTGCGCCAGGATGCGCCAGGTGCCGATCGTTTCAAGTGAGCAGAGCCATGGCCGTGGCTTTCGACTGTGGCCCGAGGGGGAGACATGAACGCATCCGACGGGCCAAACTACGCACTCGGTCATTCGGGGCGACCATGAAGCGCGACAACATCAACTACGTTTTCGTCGGAGCCACGGTGGTGGTGGCCTTCGTGTTGCTGCTGGCGACGCTGATGACCATCACCGGCACGCGCGGCGGCAGCGTCGGGTATCACGCTTATTTCGATAACGTCACCGGAGTGCGGATCGGTGCGCCAGTGCTCTATCAGGGCTTCCGCATCGGGCAGGTGGATGACATCGTGCCCGAGCGTGACGGCGGCACACGCTATCGGGTCGAACTGGCGGTGCGGCCGGATTGGCCGATTCCGGCCGACAGCGTGGCCCAGCTTCAGGCCAGTGGGTTGCTTGCCGATGTGCGTGTCGCGATCCGCGGCGGCCAGAGCGCGGCCATGCTCACGCCCGGTTCGGAAATGGCGAGTCAGGCCGGGGGCGATGTATTTGCCGCGATGAACGAACTGGCTGACGAACTCACCGTGCTGACGCGCGATCGCATTCGTCCGCTGGTCGAAACCTTGGCGGTACGCATCGATTCGATCACCGGCTCGATCGATACCGGCCTGCCGACGCTGGTCAGTGAATCCAGCGCGCTTCTGGCGCGGCTGAATCAGGCTGCCGACAACGTCAACAACTTGTTGGGTGAAGACAACCGCCTTGCCGTCGGCGCCACCCTGCGCGACCTGCGCATCGTGGCGTCGGATTTGCGCGAAACCCAGGCCCAGACGCAGGCCTTGATCGGCGCGTTGAACCAGACTCTGAGCGAAAACCGCCCGGAGATACGGCAGGTGGTCGTCGATCTGGAGCGCGCTGTCAGTACCATCGCCCAGCGCATGGATTCGGTGGTGCATCATCTGGATTCGTCCAGCCGCAACTTCGACGAATTCAGTCGTGAAATCCGGCGCAATCCCAATCGTCTTCTGTTCAGCCCCAAAGCCGACGACGTGGAGGAAAAATGAGCCTCGTTCGCCTTTCTTTCGCCGTGTTCGCGCTGATCATCCTCACCGCGTGCGCCACTGCGCCCGGCCTGCCGGAAACCACCTATTACCGCCTGCCTGAACCTGTGGCGCTGGAGCGCCTGCCCGAACCAGTCGTGGCCTTGCCCCTCGTGGTGGAAACTTTTTCCGCCGATGGGCTGTATTCGGATCAGGCCCTGATCTATACGCTCGATGCCCAGGCCAGCCGCCTGCGTACCTATCACTACCAACTGTGGATCGATCCGCCGGTACGCTTGTTGCAGCGGCGATTGATCACCACGCTGCGCAGCGCGGGCGTTGGCCGCATCGTTACCGATCGCCTGCCCGCCCAGATGGAAACACTGCGCGTTTCCGGTCGCATCGCGAGGCTGGAGCGGGTGCTCACCTTGACCGGATGGGATGTGGCCGTGACCTTGGTGCTGCGCGCCGAACCATCTGGCGGTGGTCGGCCGTGGGTGATCGGCGAATACCATCGTCAACTGCCCACGCAGGGCGATGCGGTGGCCGAGTCGGTGCATACCTTCGGCCAGGCGCTGGACGAAATCGGCGCCGAGTTTGTCGCCGATCTGATCGAACGCGCCCACGATCACGCCGCTGCGCCCGCCAGCGCCGATGCCGAACGCTGAGGAGACACGCCATGTTCGATGCGCAGCAGCTCCGGCAACTGCAAGCCCTTGGTCTCTCGCCGATGCGTCTGCGTGATCATGGCGCAGGAGAATCCAGTGCGTCGACATCGCCGATGGTGCATGAGGACGTGGTGTCAACCGCATTGCCCGTGCACGCATGGTTTCCGGCTGGTGAAACGGATGCCTTCACCGGGCCGTACGCGCACTTGCTGGCGCAAATCCTCAAGTGCCTGGGATTGAGGCCTGATCAAGTTCGGCCCGGCCTTCCGGCGGAGGGCGAAACCGCTGTGCTGCTCGCCTTCGGCCCTGGTGCACCGCAAGGCGCCATCCGCCTGTCCGCGCTCGCCAAACTGCGGGATCCGATCGAAAAACGCGTGGCATGGCCGGTGCTGCGCGATTTGCGTCGTCGCCTGCGGCAGATCGACGGATGAACGCACGCACCGCCACTTCTCCGGCGACGCTGCGTGCCATGCGCACCACCGATCTGGAAGAGGTGATGCAAGTGGAACTGGCTGCCTACGATTTCCCGTGGACGCATGGCATCTTTCGCGACTGCCTGCTCTCCGGTCACGGTTGCTGGGTGCTGGTACGCGACGAAAAGATCATCGGTTACGGTGTGCTTTCCGTTGCTGCGGGCGAGGCCCACATCCTCAACGTCTGCATTGCGCCGCGCCATCAGGGCCGTGGCCATGGGCGGCATCTGGTGCAGCGCTTGATCGACCTGGCCCGCTGGCATCGCGCCGAGCAGGTGTTTCTCGAAGTGCGTCCGTCCAATCTCAGCGCGCAGGCACTCTACGAATCCCTCGGGTTCAATGAAGTCGGCCGTCGTCCGCGCTATTACCCGGCAAAAAACGGTCGTGAGGATGCGATCGTCATGGCGATGGAGCTGTTGCCGCCGGAGACGTGAGCTCTCCTCGTGTCGTTCCAGCGCATGACGAACGGCTCTCAGACAGGGACTTCCGCTGCTTCCCCCAGATAACGGGCCCGCTTCTTCGGCCGCAGATGTGCCAGATCCAGTTCGATCAGGCCATCCACGCTGTCGGAAAAATCCGGATCCACGCCGAAGGCCAGAAAGCGCACGCCTTCGGGTTCGCAAAGATCCACGTATTGCTTGTAGAGCATCGGCACGCTGGTGCCGAGTTCCGCCAGTTCGGACTTCATCTGGCGGAACGAGGTGTCGGCATCGAGGTTTTCGAAGTTGCCAGGTGACATGGGCGTGAAGGGCGTGCGTGCACGGGCGTGTTGCTTGCGGTCGCCGTAATAGTGGCGATAGTGCGCGACGATCTTCTCGCGAGCCGTCAGTGGCAGCGCGGCGCTGATGGAAACGGCACCGAACAGGTAGCGGATATCCGGGTGGCGACGCAGGTAGGCGCCGATGCCTTGCCAGAGCAGATCGATGCTGCGGCTGCCCTGGTAGTCGGGCACGACGAAGCTGCGCCCCAGTTCCAGCCCTGCCGCGATGCGCGGCAGCATTCCATCGGCGTAGTCGAACAGGGTGCTGGTGTAGAGACCGGGCAGGCCACGTTCGGCGAGGATGCGTCCGCCATTGGCAACGCGATAGGCGCCGGCGATGCGGTGGGCTTCGGCATCCCACAGCACGATCTGGTCGTACCAGGTGTCGTGGCGATCGAGATCCAGGCGCTTGCCAGTGCCTTCGCCGATGGCACGGAAGGTTAGTTCGCGCAGGCGGCCGATTTCATGCAGAAGCGGTGAGCCGGGCGGCAAACGACCCACGCGGATTTGCTTGCCGTCCGAGGTGTCGCCGAGACGCTCGAGTGTGGCGATTTCGATGTCGAGCAGGGATGAATCGACGGCTTCCGCCAGAGCTTCGGGTTCGTTCGTGGCGGGCGTGGCAACCGGATGCTGGCCGATGGCCTCGAGTGCGTGGCGCAACGCGGTCAGAGTGATGGCAGGGTCGGTGCCTGGTTCAAGCCGTTGTGCATCGCCGATGCGCAGACCGATACGTTGATGTCGCTGGCGCATGATTTCGCGTGGCAGGAGCGCCGTTCCGGCGGGACGGAACAGGGCGGATGCGCCGTAGAAGAATGCCGAGTTGCGCGCTTCGATGCGCACCGGCAATACGGGCGCGCCGGTGGACAGGGCGAAGCGCAGCAGCCCGCGCCGCCATGGTGCATCGGCAATGCCACGCAGGCCGAGCCGCGAGACTTCGCCGGCGGGGAACAGGATCACGCACTGCCCTTGAGCGAGGGCCGTTTCGATGGCGCGCAGGCTGGATGCCTGCGGTTGGCCACCGAGGATGCGTACCGGAAGGATCAAGGGCGCCAGCCCTTCGATGTCGGCCAGCAGGTCATTGGCGACGATGCGGACATCGCTGCGAATGCGGCCGACGAAGTCCAGCAGTGCCAATGCATCGAGTGCGCCGCAAGGGTGGTTGGCGACGATCAGCAGGCGTCCGGTTTCCGGGATGCGGCTGCATTCGATCTGGTCGACGGTGTAGCGCAGGTCGAGAAAACGCAGGGATGCTTCGACGAAGGGTAAGCCGCGCAGATGACCATGTTCGGCAAGAAAGGCGCGGATTTCATCCAAGCCCGACCAGCGTCCGAAACTGCGCAGCAAGCCGTGCATGAAGGGTCGCTTCGCCGCACGGAACAGACGCGGATAGCGCGAGGCCAGGGTAGGGGCGATCTGTTGCATCGCATGGATCCGGCTAGGTCGATGCGGTCAGCGTGAACCTGCCATGCGACAGATCGGTGTCCAAATCGCGTCAGTGCGATGACTCGCCCGGTTTGTTCAGCGCCTCGTGCGATGGCAGCCGGAACGGCGTTCCATCCGTGTCACAGTCGCCAGCACTGCACAGGGTGGCACGCAGCCGTGGTTGCGCTTGCGCCATCAGGTGGAACAGGACGTTCTGTTCGAGCGAACCACGTACCGCCGCAGCGCCAGGGCCGCGCGCAAACACGGCCACGTCGTCGCCACCGTGGGTTTCGTCGGCCAGCGGATAGAGCGAGGGCTGGAGGAAATCCGGGGCGGTGGTGTCGACGCCCGAAAGGTCGGCTCGCATCGCTGCCTGCACGCCAGCGATCACGTGCGGGTGCTGCTTGGCGCCTTCGGGTTGTTGCGATGTGGCGCCCGCATACCCTGGGCCGTTGATGTAGTTTAGTGTGGTGAATGTCTGGCCGAGCGCATCGCGTGCAGGCTCGGAAGACATGACACCTTCGCCGCCACTGCCACGCACGAGGCCGAGAATCGGGTTGCCGCGTGCCGGATAGCCGACGATCTGCATCGTGTGGGAATGGTCGGCGGTGACCAGAATCAAAGTGTCATCGGGCGAGGTTCGTTCGGCTGCCACGCGTACCGCGTCCGACAACGCCAGCGTGTCGTCCAATGCCCGGTAGGCATTGCCGAAGTGATGCGCGTGATCGATGCGACCGCCCTCGATCATCAGCACATAGCCGTGCGGGCGATCCTGCAGCAAGTCGATGGCGGCATGCGTCATTTCCGCCAGGCTTGGTTCGCCGCGAGCATCCTTGCGACGGTCGTGGTCGAACTGGAGGTGGTCGGCAGCGAACAGGCCGAGCACCTGCCGAGCCTTGTGCGGATCGAGTGCGGATAGTTGTGTATTCGATTCGACGTAGACCGCGCCGGGGCGTGCAGCCCATTCGGCGGCGAGATCGCGTTCATCGCGGCGCAAGCCGCGCTTGCCGCTGCTGTTGCCGAGGGGCAGGAAGTGCGCGCGTCCACCACCGAGTGCGACATCGATACCATCGCCATAAGGAAACTCGATCAGTTGCCGGGCGATGTCGATGCAACCATGCGGACGTTGGGTTGCGGGAATCAACCCGTCGCTTTCCCAGTTCCGCTCGGGAGCATGCGCATAAAGTGCTGCAGGAGTGGCGTGGGTGAGGCGGGTGTTGGTGACGATGCCGGTGGCCAGTCCGGCGGTTTCCGCCAGTTCCATCAAGGTGACCAGCGCTTCACCTTGCGACGAGGCACAGTCACCGCGCTGCGTGATCTGGCTGGATGAAATCAGGCCCATCCGCGTTTTCGCCCCGGTCACCATGGCGGTCATGGTGCCGGCGGAGTCAGGCGTTTGCGCATCGGTGTTGTAGGTGCGCGCCAGCGCGGTATGGGGAAAGTCTTCGAAGCTCAGGCGGAACTCCTCGCCCGGATCCCCCTGACGCTGGCCACCGAGAATGCGTGCGGCGGTCAATGTGGGAATGCTCATGCCGTCGCCGATGAACAGGATCAGGTTGCGTGCCTGCGGAGCGGCACCTTCGCGCTGTCGGGCCGCCGTCGCCGCGCCGGCATGGAACCACCAGGCGGCCGATTCGCCACCCGGCCGGGTGATGACCGGCAAGGTGGCGGGTATTGGATCAGGACGCGATGGAGTGGAACTACAAGCAGCACCAAACAGAACGGCAAGTACGACGGATGTGCGACGCATGGGAAGCGAGCGGCGGGAAAAACTTGCAGCATGACGCGCGTTGACGACAGTCTGATGACGAACAGTCGCGAGCATGGACATGCTGCATCCAGCGCTGAACCTTGGTTGTTAATCCGTTGCGACGCGGCACCGCAATCATTCCGGGGCGCATCCATTGCGCCGACCTTGCCAAGCAGGGAGTGCGCTCAAAGCCAGCAGCACCGCCAGCAACAGGAGACCGATGCCTTCCAGGCCCGGTACCAAGGTGGGTGAGGCCTGTGGCGCCACGGGTGCGGCGATCCAAAGCACGCTGACGCTGTTGGAGATCAAGGTCTGGGTGGCATTGGTGTGCGTGGCAACGATGGTATCTGTGCCGATGCCACCGGCTCCGACGTAGGAGAACACCGCCTCACCATTGGCATTGGTGATCACGGTCTGGCTCTGGCCGATGTTGGGGCCGCTTGTCACGGTCAACACCACGGTTTGGTTCGCCAATGGCAGGTTGCTGCCGTCCACCAGCAAGGCGGTCACGCTGTGGGTCTGTCCGACGGGGTGCTGGTTGGTCACCTGACTCAGGCTCAGGCCGATGCCGACATCCATCTCGGCGCTCGAGACGAAGTGGGCAAAGAAGATGTTGTCATCGCCCGATGGATTGAAGGTGTGGACGGAAATGTTCTGCGTGGTGTTGGTAATGAGCGGCAGCAGGCTGTACAGCTCGTCGTCGGAACTGGTGCTCGTTGGCAAGGCAAACGGATCCGCCGGGTTGGCATGGCTGTCGCCGATGCCGCCCACCGTCAGCATGCTGCCATCCCATGGCAAGGCATCGTCGTAGCCGCCGGCAGAGGACGTCAGGCGTTGGCCATTGATCTCGATCAGGCTGGCCTGCATCGAAAGGGCAGGGTTGTGCTGGTTGCTGAAGGAAATGCCGACGCCCAGATCGAGCAGGGCATTCGGATCGGCAGGATCGATCGGGGCGTGCAGATAAAGCGAGAAGTTGTCTCCGCCCATTGGCTGTGCACCGAACAACAGGCTGATGTGGCGATCCTCGGGCTGACTCGAATCTTCGAAAACCACGGCCAGTACGGTGCCATCAACGAGGTGGACTTGCGTCCCCTCCGACAGGGTGAGCGAAGAAAGACCGGGAGCTGCAATGTCGATGATCGGCGCAACGATCGAAGTGACATCGGCGGCCATGTTGTAGAAGTCGGCAGGGGTGCCCGGAAATCCGATCGAGGCCGCATGACTCCAGGTGACATTGCTGCCATCCAGGATGATCTGGTCGATCGTCGGTGCGGAATATTGTGGCGTCGTGGCCGCCAGCAGGAAGGCGCGATGCACCACGGCCGTCGCACTCGGCTTGTCCACCTGCAACGGGTAGGTTGGATTGCCTGATGAGATCGTGCCGCCGCCATCCACCGACAGGTGGTAGCGCCCGTATCCATCGAACAGGAACTGGTTCAGCGCGGCATGGCAAGGGCCTGCCAGCAGCAGGGCGAGCGCGGCGAGCACGGAAGCAAGGAAGGATGCTGGGTACGGACGGAAAGGGCGAGCGGCTGGATGCGATGTCGTGATGATCATGAAGATTCGAGGTTCGTTTCGGGATGGGTCAATTCAACTAACGAAGCAGGAGCGGCAATTCGGTCATCACAAGGAAGGTTCCAATTCGTCTTGGGTGAGCAGCACCACGCTTTTCACGCGTGTGAGTCGTCGCGGAGGCATGCCTGATCCGGTTTGGCGTGTTTTCGCGCCTTGATGGGTGCCGGCTGCCCAGGTAGCGGCCTTCCCGTCGTCAGGAGTCTCGTCATGTCCGCATCGAAGTCTGTTGTTGCATGTGTCGTCTCAATGCTTTTGGTCGATGTCGTGTCCGCCGCGTCCATGCGCGTGCCAGTGGCCGTTCCCGATCCGCTGAATGCGTTGCTGTCCGATCCTATCGCCAAGGCCAAGTACGTGACGGCGGTGAACGCCGCTTGCGCGGATTTTTCCGATGGCTTCGAGGGTGTGCCGCCGCAGGTGCTGCATGTGACCAGCGGGGGCTACGCCGTGCGGGTGAGTGCGCATACCGTCACCATCACCGATCCACTCGGACGCAACACCGTGCAACATTGGGGCGATCCGCACGAAAACCTCAACGGCAAGCACATCAAGGATTGGGGCGGCGGGCCGCAGTGGGCCGGAATGCACCGCACGTTGCTGTTGGGTGATGGAAGCAAAGTCACGATGCAGGCTCAGGGCCCGCATGGAGTGACGGAATGGACGTCGATCTACGATGGCCACAATCACCTGCAGATCGACAACTGCCGATCCGAGATCGCCTGGCGTGGCAGCGATGCGATCGAAACCGAAAATTTGGAACAGGCGCAGCACGACGGTGAGGCTGCAACATTCGATACCGATACGCAGACCGGCGTGGCGACGTACAGCAATCTCTACAACGAGGACGAGAGCTTCAATCGGGTGGAAACGCCGCAGCCGTTGGGCACCACGGGCGGCTACGCCAATCCGAATCAGGTGAATGACTTGTTCGACGATCCACGCCTTGGCCACACCTGAGTCAGCGTGAAGCCGAGGGTTTCATCGCATCCGGGCTCCAATTCGTGTCGCCAGCCATGCCATTGGCAGGTAGGCGACGACGAGATCCAGCGCCATGAACCACGCCGGCGTGGGCAGCATGAAGCACGCCGCGATGCCGCCGCACAGGAAAATCACGCCAATGGCGTAGGCGAATTTCGCCTTGTGGCTGGCGGCGATCAGCCACGCCACGAGTGCGCCCGCCAGCGTGCCGAGCGCATGCGCGAGGAAGGGCATCACGAAGTGCCGTGGCTCGAACAGGTGCATGGCATCGGCAAGGCTTTCCGCGCTGCGTGCATCCACGCCGGCAGGCGGTGGAATCACGGCCGGGCCGAAGGCAACGATCGCCATATTGACGATGCTGCCCACGGCGAGGCCGATGATGATGGCGAGGATGTTTCGCAGCCATCGCGTCATGACGGATTCTTCATGCGTGTGCGGTGGATCAGGTGCGTTTCACTGCCGTGCGATACAGCAGCAGGGCCACGCCGATCAACATGGCCAGCCCCAGCCATTCGCCGAAATGCATCGAGGCCGGCAATGCGAGCACGTCGGTGCGTTCGGTCAGCACGATGGGAACCGCAATGCCAATACCCATCAGCGCCTCGCCGGTGATGAGGCCGGCCGCGAACAGCATGCCGCGCTGGTGGATGCGGTCGCGTGCTTGCTCGTCCTTGCCGACGCCGAACTTGCGTTCCACCAGCCAGGACACCAGCCCGCCGAAGAAGATCGGTACCGACAGCTCGATCGGCAGGTAGATACCCACGGCGCAGGCCAGCACAGGCGTGCGGAAGCTGGACTTGCGCGCGATCAGCCACTGGTCGATGGCGATGATGACCGCACCGATGCCGGCGCCGATGCCGATGGTCGTCCATGGCAGTTCGCCACCGAAGATGCCCTTGGCAACCGAGGCCATCAGTGTGGCCTGCGGTGCGAGCAGGGGATTGGGGTGCGCCTCGCTGACCACGCCGATGCCGTAGGCCTTTGCCAGCAGGTTCAAAACCGGTGCCATGATGAGAGCCGAGGAAATCGCGCCGATGGCGAGCATCGTCTGCTGCTTCCATGGTGTGGCGCCGACGATGTAGCCGGCTTTCAGGTCTTGCAGGTTGTCGCCGCCGATGCAGGCCGCGCAGCACACCACCGCGCCGATCATGATCGCGGCCACCGCACCGATGCTCGAGTCGCGCCCGAGCAACAGCACCAGCACCAATGCGGCAAACAGGATGGTGGCGATGGTGATGCCGGAAACAGGATTGTTCGACGAACCCACCAGACCAGCCATGTAGGCCGACACGGAAACAAACAGGAAACCTGCCACCACCATGATGACCGTCATCGGCACGCTCACGTGCCATTGCCCGACGATGCCCTGATACAGCGCCAGCAGCGGCAACGTGAACAGGATCAGGCCGATGCCGATGTACTTCATCGGGATGTCGCGCTCGGTGTGCGCCAGCGTGTGTGCCGTGCCGCTGCGAGCCACGGCCATGCCGCTCTTGATGCCGGAGAACAGGGACTTGCGCAGCGAGATGAGTGTCCAGACGCCACCGATCAACATCGCGCCCACACCCAGATAACGGATCTGCGCCGACCAGATGGCCCACGCCGCGTCTTCGGCGCTGGCGCCGGCGATGCTCGCGGCCAGTGCCGAGCCGGGCTCGATGAAGAACGCGCTGTAAAGCGGGATCGCGATGTTCCAGCCGATGATGCCGCCGGCCAGCACCACGATGCCGATGTTCAGCCCCACGATGTAGCCCACGCCGAACAGCGCCGGGGAAAGATTGGTGCCGGCGTAGCCGATGCTCTTGCCGAACCAGCCAGCCGTCGCCGCGGTATCGGGAATCAGCTTGAGGCCGCTGCCGGCGGCCAGTTTCATGAAGCCGCCGATCAGGGCCGAGATGCCGAGCAGCTTGATGCCTTGGCCGGGGTTCTCGCCGGTCTTGAGCACTTCCGCCGCGGCCTTGCCTTCGGGAAAGGCCAGTCCCTGATCGACGATCAGCGAACGTCGCAGCGGCACCGAAAACAGCACGCCGAGCAGGCCGCCGAGGCCGGCAATCGCCAATACCCACGAATACTTGAAGTCGTCCCAGTAGCCCAGGATCACCAGCGCCGGGATGGTGAAAATCACACCGGAGGCAATCGACGAACCGGCCGAGGCGCCGGTCTGCACGATGTTGTTTTCAAGGATCGTGCCGCCGCCCAGGAGGCGCAGCACACCCATCGACACCACGGCCGCCGGGATCGCCGAGGCGATGGTCAATCCGGCGAACAGGCCCAGATACGTGTTGGCCGCAGCCAGAATCACCGCCAGCACGATGGCCAGCACCACAGCGCGCAGCGTCAACTGCGGCGGAGAAACAACAGCATTCATGAAAGCCCCCGAGGCATGCCGCGCCCCGATGGCGCGAAGCCGACATTCGACTGCAAGTGTGCCCGCGACGGCAAGTGTTGCCGGTGGCATGGGCGGGCGGGTGCCTGCTTCGACGATATGCGGGGTGGCACACGAAAGCGTCACATGAAGCTGATACGCTCGCTGGCCTTGGCTGCGGGTTGGCGATGCGGCCATGACAAGTAGTCACAACCATGTCAGGGACACATTCCATGCGAATTCTGAGAGATGCTCGGTTTCGAGTCGTAGTGATGGGGCTTTTGGCGTTTTCCGCGATGGGGGCGGGAACAGCATCGGCGCAAGTGGTCATCTCTGCATTCCGGGTTACTGGCCCGTCGGGAGGCAACGACGAGTTCGTCGAAATCCAGAACACTTCGTCCAGTCCGGTCAATATTTCCGGCTGGAAATTGCGAGGTTGCGCGAATGGCTCGCCAGGCAATGTCACTGACCGGGTCTCGGTGCCTGCCAGTGTGACACTGGGTGCCGGCCAGTTTTATCTCTTCGTCAACAACACCGCCGGTAACGGTTATTCCGGTGCCACGCCGGGCGATAGAACCTACGGCAGCGGCTTTTCCAATTTCACGGGAAGCAGTTACGCCGGCATTCGTTTGGAGGATGGCAGCGGCACCACGATGGATCAGGTCGGATCAGGCCCGAACAGCCCGTGCCGTGAAGGTGCGGGCCTGACCTCGCCCACTTCGGCGCCGTTCGCCTTGGTGCGTCATCAGGATACGGGTGACAACGCGGTGGACTTCGCCAGTCCGGCGAGCGAGCACGTACCACGCAACTTCAGCACTCCTGTTGGCCCGGCATTGCCCACCCTCTCGATGGCCAGCACCGCCACCATCGCCGAACCCGCAGGCCCGCTCACCATCGAGGTGACCCTGAGCGCCGCTGCTGCGGCCGATGTGACGTTCGACATTGCGACTTCGGATGGCACGGCTCAGGCGGGCAGTGACTACACCGCCACCAGCGTGATGCCGGCGACGATCAGCGCCGGCAACACCACTTACCAGTTCGTCGTGCCGATCATCGACGATGCGCTGGTGGAAGGCGATGAAACCTTTGCCATCACCATCAGCAATGTCTCGGCCAACGCCACGCTCGGAAACGGTACGGCTACCGTCACGATCCAGAGCGAGGACGTACCCGCAACGCCGGTCGTGTCCATCGCGGCGTCTGCATCGGCCACCGAAGGCAACAGCGGCACGACCCCGATCGCGTTCGCCGTGTCCATCACGTCCGCTCCCGCCAGCGACGTGAAGCTGACCGCCACCGCGTCGATTGAAACCGGCAATACCGCCGATGCCGCCGATCTTGCGCTCGCAGCAGTGCCGCTGACCTTCACCGCCGGCGGCCCGACCACGGTGGATGCGGTCTTCCAGATCAATGGCGACACCGATTTCGAGGCGGACGAAACCTTCACCGTCACGCTCTCGGCCATCTCGGCCAACGCCACGCTGGACGCAGGCGCGTCCACCAGCACCGGCACCATCGTCAACGACGACACGCTTCCCATCGCCGCGATCCAGGGCACCGGCGCGCTTTCGCCCTATGCCAATTCCGCCGTGGTGACGCAGGGTGTGGTCACCGCGAAGGCCAGCAGCGGCTTCTGGATGCAGGACGACAGTTGTTCGACGCCGGTCACCGCATCCTGCGGCGTGTACGTGTACGGCACGGCGAGCGCCGCGCTGGTGGCAGTCGGCAACCAGGTGCGCGTCAGCGGCACCGTGATCGAGTTCGTTCCGCCTGCCGACCTCGCCTCGCTGCCGTTGACCGAGATCACCTTCCCCACCGTCACCGTCCTCGGCACGGCAGCACTGCCCGCGCCGGTCGATCTGTCCGATGCGCAGTACCTGCCGATTCCCGGCCCGCTTCCCGGCGGCGTGCTCGACCAGCTCGAACGCCTCGAAGGCATGCGCGTGGCGATCCCGGATTTCACCGTGACGGCGGCCACTGGCGGGCTGGAATACAACGGCACCTCGACCGCCTCGGGCACGTTCTTCGGCGTGGTGAGCGGCACGCCGCGTCCGCGCCGCGAGGAAGGCGTCGATGTGCACAATGATCTGCCTTCGGGCAACACGGCGACGAATGTGCCGCGCTGGGACTTCAATTCCGAACTGATCCGCGTCAAGACCAACCTGCTTTCCGGTGCGACGGCGATCGATCTGCGCGGCGGCACGCGGCTGGAAAACCTCGTCGGCGTGCTCGACTACGGGTTCCGGCGCTACACCGTGCTGCCCGATCCGTCCGCGCCGCCGACCGTGGCTTCCGTGCCGGAAGGCCAGGCCGTCACGCCGCCAACGCCGCGCGAGTTCACCGTCGCCACATTCAACCTCGAAAACCTCGTCTACTCGGAGACGGGCGTTCCCTACAACCGCAAGGCGAACAAGATCGCCACCGCGTTCCGGCAGTTCCTGCACCTGCCCGACATCGTGGGCGTGGTCGAGATCGGCAATCAGGCGACCATCAGCGATCTGGCCACGCGCATCAATGCCGGTGCGGTCGCGGCGAGCGGTGTCGATCCGGGCTATGTCGGCCTGGTGCTCAACGTCGGTCCCTACGAGCAGGAAGTCGGCCTTCTGTACCGAACCGACGAAGTGGTAGCAGGCACGCCGCGCGTGCAACTGGTGTCTTCCGCGCAATTCGGCATGGCCGAAACGCTGCTGTGCCCCGACACCTCGGACACGCAAGACCCGCTGATGGATCGCCCGCCGCTGCTTGGCCGCTTCGTGGTCAATTCGCCCAACGGCGAAAGCGCGCCGGTGTCGGTGCTGGTCAATCACCTCAAGGCGCTGTCCGGCTCCGACAGCGAAGCGGCGGCGACCGGCGCGTTCGTCTGCTTCGGCACCGAAGGCGCGCGCAACCGTGCCAAGCGCCAGCAGGGTGCGGAGTTCGTTGCCGGCCTGATCCAGCACATCCAGAGCACCGATCCGACCGAGCGCCTCGTCGTCGTCGGCGACCTGAACGCCTACGAGTTCAACGATGGCCTCGTGGACGTGGTG
>JAEXRB010000284.1 GCA_023438325.1 Pseudomonadota bacterium
ATCTTGCACAGGAAGCCCGGCACCACGGTATCCCGTAGTTCGATGTCCTTGGCCTGGGGTTGCGCTGACTCTACGGCGGTCTTGGTGAGCTTGATCTTTGCCATGATGACTCCTTGGAACGACCCGGATTCCAAGAGCCAGATAGGAGCGGCGCGAGGGAAAACCGGGTCAAGTTTCAGAAAGCACCGGCATATGATGGACGCGCGTAAGCTCTTGATAAACCTGCTGTATCGAGCTACGGCGCAGTCCAGCGAAGTACCGGGCTGGAGTCATCGTCAAACAAAAAACCCGGCACGCTGGCCGGGTTGTCTGATCCATCCAAATTGTCGTGCTGATTCAACACGTTGGATGGTGGGCGGTACAGGGTTCGAACCTGTGACCCCTACCATGTCAAGGTAGTGCTCTACCGCTGAGCTAACCGCCCGGATCGCTGCCGCCCTGTGTTGCAACAGGTGGGCGAAGGGCGCGCATTATGGCATCGGCGCGGGCAGGACTCAAGTCGGGCGAGGCAATTCATTCTTGCGATCGTTTGACCGGCTTGGTCGCATCCGATTGCAGATCGGCGATGCGCCACAGCGCCAGCGCGGCGTAGCTGCGAAACGGCGCCCAGCGCTGGCCGCGTGCGGCCAGTGCTTTCGGAGTGGGCATGTCGGCGAGTCGATCGATGTATTGCGCGCCGCGTCTTACCCCGAGGTCGTCGATGGGCAATACGTCTGCGCGGCCGAGGCGGAAGATCAGCATCATTTCCACTGTCCAGCGCCCGATGCCGCGCACGGGTGTGAGTGCGGCGATGATGGCTTCGCTGTCGAGGCCGCACATGGCATCCACGCCGGGGATTTCGCCACGCCCGGCGCGTTCGGAAAGGTCACGCAAGGCGCGCACCTTGTTGCCGGAAACGCCGCAGCCACGCAAGGTGTCGTCATCCACACGACCGAGCGTGTCGGCGTGCAGCAGTTCGGAGGCGATGGCTTTTTCCACCCGCGCCACGATGGTGCTGGCGGCCTTGCCGCTGAGTTGCTGGAACAAGATGGCGCGTGCCAGTGCATCCACCGGATCGAAGGGCGCGTGCCAGCGTGGATCCGCCTGGATCGGCTCGATCTTGCCCAGCCAGCGTGCCAGCTTGCGATCGCGCGTGAGGTGCGCGTGGGCGGCGCTCACATCGAAGCCACGAGGGTAGGAGATGGCGTTCATGCCGGCCCGGGAAAATGACAGCGAGAGCCGGCACTGTACTGCGGATCGACAAAAAAACGGGGCGCGTGATCACGCGCCCCGCAGGTTGCAACCGATGACGCAGGTTTACTTCGGCGAGAACTCGATCTTGGCCACCGAAGAGGCTTCGGAAACGGCAGGGTCGATGACCATGGGCTTGTAGGCGTTGACCAGCCAGCGCGGCAGCTGGCTGATGTAACCCATGCCGCCGGGATTGCCGTCTTGTCCGCCCGGAGCGATCTGGAGCAGGGTCGGGGTGTCGGTCATCTCGCCGATAAAGCGACGTACGGGGCCGGAGCCGAAGGTGAAGCCGTTGACGCTGTTGGCGCGAGCGTTGTGGCTCGAGGCATCCACCACGTCGAAACCACCCTGACGTGCCAGGCCGGGCAAGCCTTCGCCCAGATTCTGGAATGGGTAACCGGCGATGCCGGGGATGCTGAGTGCATCGCTCAAGGTGTGCTTGAAGGTGATGCGGTGCAGCTTGCCCCAGCGGTAATCGTCGAGGTTGGTGGCGCCGGCAAACGCCGGCGCGAACGCTTCGCTGGCGAGCAGGTTCAAGCCATCGCGCACGCTGCCCAGCAGGACGCAGTCACGTCGTACTGCGGCCGATGCACTGGCCAGCTCGGGCGAAACCTTCTTGAAGAAATCCAGGCCCGAGGCGCCCTTGCCACCCAGCGGGCCGAAGGCATCGAGCTGGAACTTGAGGCCGACGTAGGCATCGGTCGCGCTGGGCAGATAGCTGCCGAGGCCGACATTGCTCAAGGTGAAATCGACCGTGTTGCGGATCAGTTGGCCGCGCGAGACAGCCCACAGCGTGGCGGCGACGGAGCTGGCGATTTCCGCATCCGAAGGCGGCGCCATCGCCGCCGGATTGTCGCCCGCGTCGAAACCCTGCTGGATGCCGGTGGGCGTCGAGTAATCCCATGCCGCCAGACGATCCAGCGCCTGATCCAGCGTGGCGTCGTTGCCGTAGCCGCAGGCCTCGGTGTTGGCGCGGGCGTTGAGCACATGCGGCAGCACCAGTTCGGCATCGAGTTGTTGCACGTTGCCCTGGAGTTTGGCCATGTCGTTGACGGTGACATCGCCGCGTGCGATCAGCTTCTGCATTTCGCGATCGATGCGACCCATGCGATAGGACGAATGTCCCGGCGCGTAATACAGGATGCCGCCGCCGGGGCGGGCCTGATTGAGCGGATTGTTGTCGAACGTGGTGCCGATCGGATCGTTGTTGGCATTGGCGATGTAGCCCTGCGCCGGGTTGATGCTGTAAGGCATTTCCTCCGGCGAGAGGATTTCATAGGGCAGGTTCTGGCCGGGATAGCGGTTCTGCA
>JAEXRB010000315.1 GCA_023438325.1 Pseudomonadota bacterium
TGACGTAGGTGCCGATGCCGCCGTTCCACAACAAATCGACCGGCGCTTTCAGGATGGCGCTGAGCAACTCGTTCGGCGTCATCTGCTCGGCTTCGGCCGGCAGGCCCAGCACGGCGCGCATTTCCGGCGTGATCTGGATCGACTTGAGGCTGCGCGGGAACACGCCGCCGCCCTTGGAAATCAGGCTGGCGTCGTAATCGGCCCAAGACGAACGCGGCACCTTGAACAGGCGCTGGCGCTCGACATAGGAGGTGGCCGAATCGGGGTTCGGGTCGATGAAGATGTGACGATGGTCGAACGCCGCCACCAGACGAATGTGCCGGCTGAGCAGCATGCCGTTGCCGAACACGTCGCCGGACATGTCGCCCACGCCGACGCAGGTGAAATCCTCTTCCTGCGAATTGCGCCCGAGCGCACGGAAGTGGCGCTTGACCGACTCCCATGCACCGCGCGCGGTAATGCCCATGCCCTTGTGGTCGTAACCGACCGAGCCGCCGGAGGCGAAGGCATCGCCGAGCCAGAAGCCGTGTTCGAGCGAAATCGCGTTGGCGATGTCGGAGAACGTGGCCGTGCCCTTGTCAGCCGCCACCACCAGATAGGGATCATCCGCATCGTGCCGCACCACGTTCTGCGGCGGCACGATCCTGCCTTCGACGATGTTGTCGGTGATGTCCAGCAACGAGTTGATGAACAGGCGATAGCACGCGATGCCTTCCGCCAGGATCGCATCACGATCGCCGCCCAGCGGCGGACGCTTGACGAAGAAGCCGCCCTTCGCACCAACCGGCACGATCACGGTGTTCTTCACCATCTGTGCCTTCACCAAGCCAAGCACTTCGGTACGGAAATCTTCGCGGCGATCGCTCCAGCGCAAACCGCCACGCGCCACCGTGCCATAGCGCAGGTGCGTGCCTTCCACGCGCGGACCGTAGACGAAGATTTCGCGATATGGACGCGGCTTGGGCAGATCGGGGATCTTGGCCGGATCGAACTTGAACGCGATCACTTCACGATGCCTTGCTTCGTGCATCTGGTAGAAGCTGGTGCGCAAGGTGGCGAGGATGGCGGTCTTGAAGCTGCGCAGGATGCGGTCCTCGTCGATGCTTTCGACTTGATCCAGCACGCTCAGCAGCGTCTTTTCCGCAGCCAGCATCTGCGCCGCGCGATCTTCGAGGCGCGCAGCGATTACGTATTCCAGTGCCTTGCCGGCAGCCTCGTCACCGGCGGCGAGCGTGCGCAGGTCGGCAGCAAATTCCGCCTGTCCGGCAGCCTTTTGCGCGGCATCTTCCTCCGGGTGGAAGCGCGCTTCGAACAACTCCACCAGCAAGCGCGCAAGGATCGGATAGCGCGCCAGGGTTTCTTCCATGTAAGCCTGCGAGAACGGCACGCCGGTCTGCAACAAGTACTTGGCATAACCGCGCAGCATCGTGACCTGACGCCAGTCCAGCCCGGCAGCCAGGATCAGACGGTTGAAGCCATCGCTCTCGGCCTGACCACGCCAGATGCGCTCGAAGGCTTCTTCGAATTTGGCGCGAATCGCATCCACATCGACTTGCTTGCTGGATTCGATCTCGAAATCCTGGATATGGATGCGCTCGTCGCCCACCTGAACCGCATAGGGATGTTCTGTCTGGATGCGCAGGCCGAGGTTTTCCATCAGCGGCAAGGCTTCGGACAACGAAATATCGCGGCCCATGCGGTAGAGCTTGAAGCGAAGCTGCGAGCTGCCGTCGGCGCGATGGCGGCAGTAGAGGTTCATGCGCAGGTCGTAATTGCCATCGAGCGAAGCCAGGCGCTCGACGTCTGCCGCTGCAACTTCCGGCGACACTTCCTCGATGTAACCGACCGGCAACGCACGTCCGTAGCGGCTGGCGAGTTTCAGGCCACGCGACTCGCCATTGCGCTGCACCAGAAGGTCGCGCAGGCTGTCGTGCCAGTTGCGCACGATGTCGGTCAGATTGCGATCCAGCGCGGCGATATCGACGTTTTCCGGCGCACCGGCCTTGGGCCGCACGATCATGTGCAACTGCGCCAGCGGCGATGTACCGACCTGGCTGGTGGTATCGATGCGTTGGCCGTTGAGGGCATCCATCAACATCGCTTCGACACGGCGGCGTGCCTCGGTGTTGAAACGGTCACGCGGAATGTAGACCAGCACCGAGAAGAAACGACCGAAACGATCACGGCGCAGGAACAGGCGCGGACGGATGCGTTCCTGCAAGGCGAGGATGCCCATCGCGGTTGCGAACAGTTCTTCGCGGCTGGACTGGAACAGCTCGTCGCGCGGCAGCGTTTCCAGAATGTGGCGCAAGGCCTTGCCGCTGTGGCTGTCCTTGGTGAGCTGCGAGCGCGCCATCACGTAATCGTGACGCTGACGCACCATCGGGATATCCCACGGGCGGCGGTTGTACGCGCCGGAAGTGTAAAGGCCGATGAAGCGGCGCTCGCCGCAGGCGCGACCGCTGGCATCAAACTCCAGTACGCCCACGTAATCCATGTAACCGGCGCGATGCACCGAGGAGCGCGCATTGGTCTTGGTCAGGATCAAGGCATCCGGCTCCGCACCCGGCGCACCGAGCGAAGCCATCAAACCACGAACCGAACGCGAGCGACCGGCGCGCTGATCGTTGCGCAACAGGCCAAGGCCGGTTCCGGGCAGCGGGCGCAGCACGCTGTCGCCATCGGCCTCGACCAGCTCGTATTCGCGGTATCCGAGGAAAATGAAGTGGTCGTCCGCAGCCCAGCGCAGGAAATCGCAAGCCTCGTTGACGCGCGCTTCCGGCAGCGGCGTGGGCGCCTGCGCCAGATGCTCGGCACTCTGCAATGCGCGGTCGCGCATCGCCGCCCAGTCAGTCACGCACAGGCGCACGTCATCGAGCGTGGCCTGGATATCGCGTTCGAGCCGGGCAAAATCAGACGATTCGCTCTGGCGATCGATCTCGATGTGCATCAAGGATTCCGCATCGCCTTCGCCGAAGCCCAGCACGTTGCCATCCTGATCGCGTCGCACCGCCATCACCGGATGACCGAGCACGTGGATGCCGATGTCGTCGTTGGCCAGCACCATGCTGACCGAATCCACCAGGAAGGGCATGTCGTCGTTGGCGATCTGGATCACCGTGTGCTGCGACTCCCAGCCGTGCTCATCGAGCGTGGGGTTGAAAATGCGGATCGCCGGCTGGCCGCGCTTGCGAGTGCGCGCGAACTGAAGAAATCCGCGCGCCAGTGCCGCCCAGGCCTTCGGATCGCGGATGCGATATTCCTCCGGGCTCATCCGCGAATAGAAGGTTTCCACGAACAGCGCAGCTTCATCGAAACGGGGTGCCGGCACACTCTCGCGCAACGCATCGAGGACCGGGGCAAGTGCTACTTCGGAAACCGCAGCAGCAGGAATTTCTTGGGCGTTCATCGCAAACCAGAAGGTGGAAAGGACAGCCGCCA
>JAEXRB010000369.1 GCA_023438325.1 Pseudomonadota bacterium
GACCCGTGATCTGCCCGAGGCATCGAAAGAAGCGATGCTCGGCCAGATTGCGCTGGGGCGCCTCGGTGCGCCGCAGGACATCGCCAACGCGGTGCTGTTTCTGGCATCTCCGGCGGCGGCCTATATCACCGGCGAAACGCTTCACGTCAACGGCGGCATGTACATGCCTTGACGTTTTCCGGGTACTGAATGCTTTACGCCGGCGGCTGGCTCGCCTCGTCGGTGTCCACTACAATGCGCGGGCTTTTTCCTGAAGGATTGACTAGCAATGAGCAGCATCGAAGAACGTGTCAAGAAGATCGTCGTGGACCAGTTGGGCGTCAAGGAGGAGGACGTGACCGCCAACGCCTCGTTCGTCGACGATCTGGGCGCGGACTCCCTCGATACCGTCGAATTGGTGATGGCGCTCGAAGAAGAATTCGAGTGCGAGATCCCGGACGAGGAAGCGGAGAAGATCACCAGCGTGCAGCAGGCGATCGACTACGTGACCGCCCACGTCAAGTCCTGACTTCGCGTCGCCTCCGGCAGGCCTGCATCGCAGCATGCTGCGGTGTACTTTCCGGGCCGGAGCGTTGGACCGCCGCCGGACGCATCCGCACCGGCGGCGTTGCGTGTCCGATTGATTCACGTTATTCCGCTCCAGAACTGCCCGGTGGCAAGCCGACCCGTTCGCAACTGGCCCGTTTGTAAAGCAGCAGGAGAGTCAGCACATGACCCGTCGTGTCGTCGTCACCGGACTTGGCATCGTTTCCCCCGTCGGCAATACCATCGCAGAGGCCTGGGATGCGATTGCGCATGGCCGCTCCGGCATCGCGCCGGTTACCAGTTTCGATGCGTCCACTTTTGCCACGCGCATTGCCGGCGAAGTACGCAATTTCGACCCCACCGCCTTCGTGTCGCCGAAGGATGCCAAGAAGATGGATCAGTTCATCCACTATGGCGTCGCCGCTGCGTCGATGGCGCTGGATGATTCGGGTCTTCTGATTGATGAAAGCAATGCCGAGCGCGTTGGCGTCATCGTGGGCTCGGGCATTGGCGGCATCCTCGGCATCGAGGAAACCGCGATCAAATACCACGAAGGCGGCGTGCGCAAGATTTCGCCGTTCTACGTGCCCAGCACCATCATCAACATGCTGCCGGGGCAGATCAGTATCCTGAAAGGCATCAAGGGGCCGAATTTCTCGGCCGTGTCGGCGTGTGCCACGTCCAATCATTCCATCGGCACGGCCATGCGCCTGATTCAGCATGGCGATGCCGATGTCATGGTGGCGGGCGGTGCCGAGCGCGGTTCCTCGCCCACCTCGATGGGCGGCTTCTGCGCGATGAAGGCCATGTCCACGCGCAACGACGAACCCACCCGCGCTTCGCGCCCATGGGACAAGGATCGCGATGGCTTCGTGCTCGGCGATGGCGCCGGCGTTCTCGTGCTCGAAGAGTACGAACACGCCAAGGCACGAGGTGCGCGCATCTATTGCGAACTGGCCGGTTTCGGCGCCAGCTCCGATGCGTATCACATGACCGCACCGGCCGAGAATGGCGAAGGCGCGGCGCGTTGCATGGCCTTGGCCTTGCGTGACGCCGGGCTTGCACCGGAGGCCATCGGTTACCTCAACGCACACGGCACCTCCACGCCGCTGGGCGATCTGGGCGAAACCCTGGCCATCAAGACCGCCTTCGGCGATCACGCGCGCCGCATGATGGTGTCCTCGACCAAATCCATGACCGGGCATCTTCTCGGCGCGGCCGGTGGCGTGGAAGCGATCTTCACCATCCTGGCTTTGCACCACGGCATCATTCCGCCGACGATCAATCTGGATGAGCCGGGCGAAGGTTGCGATCTGGACTACGTGCCCAACGTGGCGCGCGAGGCGAAGATCGACGCGGCCATGTCCAATGGCTTCGGCTTCGGCGGAACCAACGGCTCGCTGGTATTCCGGCGCATCTGATCCACAGCGGATCGACCTTGCCCACTCTGAAACTCCCCGGCCAGGTCGATTCGCTGGCGCTGCATCGTCGCAGCCCGGCGCGTTATCCCTTTTTGTTACAGAGCACCGCGTTCGAGCCATCGCGCGGGCGTTATGACGTATTGGCCGCCTTCCCGCAATCGGGTTTGCGGTTGGATTCCGATGGCGTGGTCCGCGATCTTTCCGGCCAGTCACATGCGGGCACATTTCCCGAGCTGCTGGATACCGCATGGCGTGCGGCACGCACAGGCCAGCAGCGCGATGCGACGCTGCCCTTTGTCGGTGGCTGGGCGTTGTTCTTTTCCTACGAGTTCGCCGGTGTCGTGGAGCCTGTGCTGGATTTGCCGGCTCCGGCCGAACCCCTGCCGCTGGCGTTGGCCTTGCGCTGCCCGGCGGCGGTGATCGTGGATCGGGTCGAAAACGCGACATGGCTGGTGGTCGAACCCGGGTACGAGGCGCTGTTGCAGGCATTGCGCACGGATATCGACGCTTGCACAGGCGATGCGCCGAGCGAGCCGAGGCCTCCCGTCGTGCTCGGCATCGAGGAAGCGCCAGACGATCGCTTTCTCGTCGCGGCGCAGCGTGCGCTGGATTACATCGCCGCCGGCGACGTATTCCAGATCAATCTCTCGCGCCGCTGGGACGTGACGCTCGCACACGGCACTGCGCCGGCCGATGTGTTTGCGGCGTTGCGCAGTGCCAATCCCGCCCCATTCGCCGGATTGGTGGCATGGGATGACTGGGCCATCATCAGTTCTTCGCCCGAGCGGCTGGTGTCGGTGCACGGCGATCGTGTGGAAACCCGTCCCATCGCCGGCACCCGTCCGCGTGTGGCGGGCGATGATGATGCCGCGCGCATCCGCGAGCTGGTCGGCCATCCCAAGGAGCGCGCCGAGCACATCATGCTGATCGATCTGGAGCGCAATGATCTGGGACGCATCTGCACGCCGGGCAGCGTCGAAGTGGACGAGCTGATGGTGGTGGAAAGTTACGCCCACGTGCATCACATCGTGTCCAACGTGCGCGGGTGGTTGCGCCCGGATGCGACACCTGGCGCGGTGCTGCGCGCGGTGTTTCCAGGCGGAACCATCACCGGGTGCCCGAAGGTGCGTTGCATGCAGTTGATTGCCGAGCTGGAAGGCGAAGGACGCGGTGCCTATACCGGCGCGTTCGGCTATCTGGGCCACGACGGCAGCATGGATCTCAACATCCTGATCCGCACGCTGACGATGCGGAACGGGCAGGTGAGCCTGCGTGCCGGTGCCGGCATCGTCGCCGATTCGCAGCCGCAGGCGGAGTTGGCCGAAACCCGTGCCAAGGCGCGTGGCTTGTTGCGTGCGTTCGGATTGTCTGATTAGCACACGCAGTCGCCTGCCCGTTTGCGGGTAAAGTCCCGGCCTTGTCTGTTCCTGCCGGAGTTCTCGATGAAACGATCGCTTTCCATGCTGTTGCTTGGCGTGCTGCTGTCGCCTGCCGCTACGCCGGCGTTCGCGCGGGCTGCCGAAACCCAGGGCATGACGCTGCAACAGATCGCGACCACGCGCGCGGTGACCGATGTATCGGCACAGCCGCAAGGCAGTTCGATTGCCTACACGCTCGCGGTGCCGCGCACACCGGGCGTAGGCAAGGATGGGCCGGCATGGAACGAGCTGCATGTGATCGATGCCGCAGGCAAGTCGCGGCCTTATCTGAGCGGTGAGGTCAATATCGCCGCGCCGGCATGGGCGCCCGATGGCGGCATCGCCTTCCTGATGAAAGGCGACAGGGACGAAACCCGCAGGCTGTACCGGATTCCGCTCGACGGCGGCGGCGCGATGCCGTTGCATGCGCTCGATACCGACATCCGGGGCTTCAGCTTTTCGCCTGATGGCAGGCGCGTGGCGCTGGTGGCGCTGGAATCGGAAGACGCGCGCCTCAAGCCGTTGCGCGACAAGGGTTTCGATGCGAGCGTGGTCGAGGAGGGCGAACGCGCTTCACGGCTCTGGATCGCGCAGCTCGGCAACGATGCGCCACGCACCGAAAAAATCGACATCGCAGGTTCGGTGCAATCGGCCTTGTGGAGCCCTGCCGGGGATCGCATCGCACTGGTGGTGGCGCCGCATCAGCGGGTGGACGACGGCCTCGTGTTTGCCCGTGTGCGCATCGTTGCAGCGGATGGCCGCGAGCTGGGGCGAGTGGAGAATCCCGGCAAGCTCGGACAGCTGGCGTGGAGCCCCGATGGTGCACATCTGGCGATCATTTCCGCGCAGGATGAAACTGACCCGCGTGAAGGCCGCCTCACCGTGGTCGGACGCGATGGCGGGGTGCAGCGCGACCTTCTGCCCGAGTTGCCCGGCCGTGTCTGGAACATCGTCTGGCGCGATGCCGATACCTTGGCCTTCATCAGCAACGAAGGCACGGCCACGCGCATCGGCGAGGTGGATCTGGATGGCACGCACAGAACGCTGTTGAACCTGCCGGCGCCGGTATTCACGGCGCTGTCGTTGGCGCGGGATGGGAGCGTGGCGCTGGTCGGCAGCACGCCGTCGCATCCCTCCGAAGTGTTCCGTCTCGCGCCCGGCGCGGCGGCACCGCAACGACTGACCGACAGCAATCCCTGGTTGGCTGATGTGACGTTGGGCAAACAGGAAGTCATCCGTTACCGCGCACGCGACGGGCTGGAAATCGAGGGCATTCTCGTACACCCGCTGGAGCGCCGTCGCAACGCGCGCGTGCCGCTGATTCTCGTCGTGCATGGCGGCCCGGAAGCGCATTATTCCAACGGCTGGGTCAGCCACTACGCACAGCCCGCGCAAGCGGCTGCGGCGCGCGGTTTCGCCACCTTCCTGCCCAATTACCGGGCCAGCACCGGGCGCGGCGTGGCCTATTCCAAGCTCAATCATGGCCGGCCGGCGAAAGAGGAGTTCGACGACCTTGTCGATGGTGTGAACCATCTGGTCCAGATCGGTTTGGTGGATCGGGCCAAAGTCGGCATCACCGGCGGTTCCTACGGTGGCTATGCCAGTGCGTGGGGCGCGACGTACTACAGCGAGCACTTTGCCGCGGCGGTGATGTTCGTCGGTATTTCCGACAAGATCGGCCTGCTCGGCACCAGCGATATTCCCAACGAGTTCCACAAAGTGCATTACCAGGTGTGGCCGTGGGAGAACTGGCAGTTCTACGTGGAGGCCAGCCCGATCCACTACGTTGCCCGCAATCGCACGCCGACGTTGATTCTGCATGGCGATGCCGATCCGCGCGTGGATCCGACCCAGTCGCGCACGATGTATCGCTATCTCAAACTCGCCGGCAACGCGCCGGTGCGACTGGTGCTGTATCCCGGTGAAGGCCATGGCAATGCCCGTGCTGCCTCGCGTTGGGACTATTCATTGCGGCTGATGCAGTGGATGGAGCATTACCTCCAAGGGCCAGGTGGCGAGCCGCCGGCGCATGCGCTGGATTACGCGCTGGATGCGTTCTGAAGGTTGCGAATCGCTGGTGGCTCATTGATGCGATATTCTCTCGCTTCGCAAGGAAAGCTTCAGTGCCACGGCAGGCATTGACCAAACTACCGCACAGGGGACATCGTCATTAGCATCGCATCGGGAAAATCCACGCCAGGCCATCCGTGCACGTTTTCGACAGGTTTGATGCGATGGCTGCTGGCCGTGCCGATCTACCTGGTGATGGCCGTCGCCTACGCTCATGCCCCGCAGGGCACGCAGCTCAGCGCGCGCGAAGTGGCCGACAAGGCCAGTGCTGAATCCAAAGCCCAGCAACTTATCCAGTGGCAGGTCGATGGCAGCATCCGTATGACCGCGCCAATGCAGGACATGCAGGCCATCATCTCCCCGCACGGCATCACCCTGCATTCGGTGGATGAGGCCGGTGATGCCGCCTTTGGCTGGCGGCTCACCCAGCTTGGTCGTGAAACCGGGCTCGTGCCGGTGAGTGAACGCGGCAGCGTGGGTCGGCGTGGGGATGTGGTGGTGCTGCTGCGGCAGGAGGTGATCGAGGAATACCGCGCCAGTGCCGAGGGCATCCGGCAGGATTTCGTGCTGCCGCGCAAACCCGTGGGCGATGGTGCATTGACACTGGAACTGGCCGTGCAGGGCGCAGAGCTTGCTGCGCTGGACGATGGTGGCTCGGGCGACATCGCACGACACACCATCAATGATCAGGCCATCGGCATCACCATGGCCGATGGCCGCGAACTGCATTACCACGCACTGCATGTGACCGATGCCGATGGCAGGCATCTTCCTGCACAGATGCATGTGGCCGATGCAGGCCGCCTGCGCATCACGGTGG
>JAEXRB010000034.1 GCA_023438325.1 Pseudomonadota bacterium
CGCCCCCATGGCTCCTGCGCGCGTAACACGAAGCACCGGTGGACCCTTGCGTTCCAACCGGGGGAGTTGTACCAGGAGGGGTGGGGCCTGGATCTATTACGATTTTGGCGCTGGCAATGCCCCTCCCATCAACAAGGTTCGAATCAGGAAAAAGGATGGATCCCTTCGAAGCCCAGTCCCAATTTTCCGGGTAATGAACCTTGGTGGTAAACGGCTCGGCAATGCCTGCTTCGCCGAGCATTTTCTTCCTCGCCTCGAAGTAGGCATCACCTTGGACAAACACCCGGATCTCGGTAATACCGGGATCTTCTGCCTCGTCCGACTCCGGCTCGTTTGCCGCAACAAACGATCCCGTGAGGCATGCAGCAGCAAGGGCTGCTGCCAGGAATTTCACGTTGGTTTCCAAGACGACCTCCGATGAAAAGCCATGTCGCAGTGGATCACTGCAATCCAACCATACCCCCCCCCGGAGAAATGGCAAACCGGGTTGATCAATGCTCCAGCATCGGCGGCAGCGGGCAATGCAGGACGGCGCAGACGGTGCGCAGCAATTCGGCTTCGGATACCGAAACATGGCCATCGTGGCTGATCGCGGCGACCATGCCTTCCACCAGCAGCGCCTTGCCCATCGGTTCCACGCCATCCAGCGCCGACAGCGCCTGCTCCAGCGCGGCGACGAAATCCCGCGGTGGTGCATAACGCGTGGCCACGCCGGGGAACACGCGCACCATACCGGCGGCATAGGCGCGTTGCGCTTCGGTTTCGTTGTCGTGCCCCTGCTGCGCGAGCACGGCCAGAAGCGCGGCGACGTGATCGCGTACCTGGGTCAGTTTGCGTCGACCGCTGGGCGCGTAGCGCGAAGGATCCAGCGCCTCGACGGTCTGCCGACGCAACAACCGGCCCAGACAGTATTCGGACAAGGCGACACGCCCATCCGCCGCGATCAGGCGCTCGCAACACCGCAGGAAGCGAGCCAGTTCCGGACGCGGGCGACGGCGCAATTGCGGGAACGCGAGCGAGGCCAGCGGCAGGCGCAACATCGGATGCAGCGCGCCGACTTTTTCGTACAACGCGCGCGTGGCCAGCGCCGTGGCATCGTCGATGCTGCTGGCCACTTCGCCGATCTGACGCTCGCGCAAGGCCGTATCGGTATCCAGCAGCAAGGCCAGCACCAGGGGAACGGCGCGATCCTGACGTCGGGCAAGTTCACGCAGTTCCGCATCCAATGCCCCGCCAATGGCATCGGCGCGCTGAAAATCATCAGCGGCGGGCGAACCGACCTGTGCCGCCACGGCAGGCGGCGATACATCCAGCTCCGCCTGTGCCGCCGGCAAGCTGCCGCGTGTAGCCAGACGACTGCCATCGGGGGCAAAGCCCAGTGCCATGTCTTCTTCCGCCGCAACCGGCAGGCGCTGCGCCCAGCGCGCCTTGACCTGCTCGAATTGCGAAGGATCAAACGAAGGATCGATCGCCTTGATGCGTTCCAGAATCGGCGGATGAGTGGCGAACAGCGAGGAAAATCCCAAGCCTTCGCCGAACAACATGTGGCTGACTTCTTCGGTATCGCCATTGTCCAGACGCGAGCCGGCAGGCAAGCCGGCGATTTTCTTGAGCGCACCGGCCAGCCCCTGGGTCTGGCGGGTGAACTGCACCGCCGAAGCATCGGCCAGCACTTCGCGTGAACGCGATACCCCGGCCTTGATGAGCCGGCCGAAGAAAAGGCCGACGTAGCCGACGATCATCAGCACCATGCCGGCGGCCAGCACCGCCACGACACCCTTGGAGTCACGCCCGCCACGCACATGCAGGAGGATGCGGCGGCCGATGATGCCCAGCACCAGAATCCCGAACAGCACCCCCATCAGCCGGATGTTCAAGCGCATGTCGCCATTGAGGATGTGGGAAAACTCGTGCGCCACCACGCCCTGCAATTCATCGCGGTTGAGCCGGTTCAATGCACCGCGGGTGACGGCGATCACCGCATCGTTGGGTGAATAACCGGCCGCGAACGCGTTGATGCCTTCTTCTTCCTCCATCACGTAGATGTCCGGCACCGGTGTGCTGGAAGCGATGGCGATTTCCTCGACCACGTTGCGCAACCGACGCAGCGATGGCTCGGTGGTATCGGCACTGACCGGGGTTGCGCCCATCGAGCGCGCCACCTCGGCACCACCACCACGCAGCATCGCGATGCGCACCAGGCTGGAAATGCCGATGACCGCCAAGGTCAGCAGCGACACCACGATGATGATGGCAATGCGCGGATCATCAACGCTCATGCCTTCATGGGAAAGCTCGGTCGCGCCGAGCGCAAACCACACCGCCGCATCGATCGCCAAGACGATGCCGATCACCGCGAGGGCGAACAGGAAGACGAGCCGACGCGAGGAAGTGCGCGCCCGTTGCTGGCGTTCAAAGAAGTTCATCGCATGCCTGCAGGTTGAAGGGGCGTCGCCGGCGAGAAGGTGGCCGGCGGCGCCATGGAGCGGCGGATCAGTTGAACGACACCTTCGGTGCTTCGCGCTTGTGCGCTTCGTCCGCACCGATTTCCAGCAAGGCGGCCGGCAGGAAACTGAACATGCCCGCGACGAGGTTGCCAGGGAACACTTCGCGTTTGTTGTTGTAGCTCATCACCTGATCGTTGTAGGCCTGTCGAGCGAAGGCGACCTTGTTTTCGGTGGAGGTCAGCTCTTCGGTGAGCTGCGCCATGTTCTGGTTGGCCTTCAGATCCGGATACGCCTCGCTCACCATCATCAACCGCCCCAGCGCAGCACCCAGGCCGCTCTCGGCACCGGCAAGCTGCTGCATCGCGGCAGGATCGCCGGGGTTGGCTTTTGCGGCACCCAAGCCGGCGATCGCGGTGGAACGCGCGCGGATCACCGCTTCCAGCGTGTCGCGCTCGTGCGCCATGTAGGTCTTGGCCACTTCCACCAGGTTCGGGATCAGGTCATAGCGACGGTTGAGCTGCACATCGATCTGGGCAAAGGCGTTCTTGTAGGCATTGCGAGCCTGTACCAGACCGTTGTAAAGGCCGACGACGAACAGCGCCAACAACGCACCGCCACCGAAGATGACAAGTAAAAACAGAAGCATGGCTGACATGGAAAGTCTCCTTGGTTGACGGTGCAAAGGGCCCGGAAAGCCCCGGAATGCCGGGAAATCTGCGCTAAACTGCCACGGTTTTCCGCTCAGGCAAACCCGCTGGTGACACGCTTCATGGCAAGACTCCCTCGCATCGCCATTGTGACCGCTCTGACGGCGGTGTTCGTTCTGGCCGGTGCAGGTGATGCCAACGCCGCCGCAGTCTTTGCCACGACCCCTGCCAGCACGGCCGGCGCCAGCAAACCTGCCGCCGCGCCTGCGCGTCTCACCGAACGCGAGCAGAAAGCCCTGGTCGATCGTACCGAGCGCTTGGCCGAACGCATCCTGCGGGAGGCCAAGGGCAGCGGCATGGCGATTGCCATCGTGCAGGACGGCAACGTGCTGCTGGAACGCGGATTCGGCGTCACCGATACCAGCAGCGGCGAGAAGGTGGATGCCGACACCGTGTTCCGCGTCGCTTCGTTATCCAAGGCATTCGCCGGCACGCTGGCCGCGATGCTGGTGCAGGAAGGCGCGCTGCGCTGGGACAGCCGGATCATCGACTACCTGCCCGCGTTCAAGCTGCGCAATCTCCAGGCCGCCCAGACCCTCACCGTGCAGGACATCCTGAGCCACCGCGTCGGCCTGCCTTACAACACCTTCGACCGCCTGCTCGAACAGGACGAGCCCTACCCGCTGCTGGTCGCCCGCCTGGGCGAGATCAATTCCACCTGCGAAGCGGGCGAGTGCTACGGCTACCAGAACATCGCCTTCAGCCTGATCGGCGACATGGTGTTCGCCACCACCGGCAACTTCTATTCACAACAGGTGGAAAAGCGCATTTTCCATCCGCTCGGCATGTACACCGCCACCTTCGGGCGTGATGGATTGGAAGGCAGCGTGCGGTGGGCGCGCCCGCACATTCGCCAGAACGGACGCTGGACCCCGGTACGCCCGAAGGAAACTTATTACCGCATTCCACCGGCGGCTGGCGTCAATGCCAGCATCCGCGATCTTTCCTTGTGGATGCGCGCCCATCTGGGTCAAGCACAAGACGTGCTCAGCGCCGAATTGCTCGACGTGGTGCACGCCAATCAAGTGCATACACCCGGCGAACTGGGCAGCTCGGCGTGGCGGCGCGAACGCCTGCGCGATGCCCATTACGCATTGGGCTGGCGCGTCTACGACTATGCCGGCCACACCCTGATCTATCACGCAGGCGCCGTGCAAGGCTATCGCGCCATGATGGGGCTGCTGCCCGAGCGCGGCTTCGGCATGGTGGTGATCTGGAACTCGGAAAGCAGCGCTCCCAGCGGCCTTCTGGCCACCACGCTGGATCAGGTACTGAAACTTCCCGCGCACGATTGGCTGCAACTGGATCGCGCGACCCGACGCGGACAACTGCGTTGAAGCGCGCATGAAAAATGCCCTCCCCGCTGGGCATTCGGGGAGGGCATCGGTTGCCGACACTGTGCAGCCGGGGCTGCGGTGTTTTTCTTCAGGACAGCAAAGGTGCCCCCGGGGCCGGAGGCATGGGCTTGGCGGCCGGCTTCTTGGCGGCTTTCTTGGCGGTAGGCTTGGCAGCGACTTTCTTGACCGCAGCCTTCTTGGCCACAGGCTTCTTGGCAGCGACTTTCTTGGCCGGTGCCTTCTTTGCTGCCTCCTTCTTCACCGCGGCCTTTTTCACGGCGGCCTTCTTGACCGCAGGCTTCTTGGCGGCAACTTTCTTGGCTGCGACCTTCTTGGCCGGTGCCTTCTTCGCTGCCACCTTCGTCACGGCTGCCTTCTTGGCCGGCGCCATCTTGGCGACGACTTTCTTGACAGCGGCCTTCTTCGCCGCAG
>JAEXRB010000095.1 GCA_023438325.1 Pseudomonadota bacterium
GAGTTCCTGACCGCGCCGTTCGGCAAATGGATGATGCCGTTCAACCTGATTCTCAACATCGTCGAGTGGCTCTCCAAGCCCATTTCGCTGGCGATGCGACTGTTCGGCAACATGTTCGGCGGCGAAATCGTCTTCCTGCTGATCTGGGTGCTCGGCGGCGCAGGTCTTCTGGGCTTGCTCGGCGGCGCCACCTTCGGTCTGGGCTGGATGATCTTCCACCTGCTGGTGGTTCCGTTGCAGGCCTTCATCTTCATGATGTTGTCGATCGTGTACCTGAGCCTGTCCGAAGACAGTCACTGATTTTTCGCTTCACCTTTTGTCCTGTTCCCCAACCCTTAGCAATCCGTTTCGGAGAAAACCATGGAAACTTTGTCCGCCCTCGCTTCCGTCCAGGCCTCGACCGTTCTGGCCATCGGCATCATGATCGGTCTGGCTGCGCTGGGCGCAGGTCTCGGTCTGGCCATCATGGCCGGCAAGTTCCTTGAGTCGGCCGCCCGTCAGCCCGAGCTGATCCCGGTGCTGCAGGTTCGCATGTTCATCACCGCCGGCCTGATCGA
The DNA here is from genome assembly GCA_023438325.1 of Pseudomonadota bacterium. Lineage (GTDB taxonomy): Bacteria > Pseudomonadota > Gammaproteobacteria > Xanthomonadales > Xanthomonadaceae > Denitratimonas. The sequence goes on from JAEXRB010000095.1 coordinate 558, forward strand.
CGCCGCGTTCATCATCAGCGTCGCCGTGGGCCTGCTGTTCGCTTTCGCCAGCCCGTTCCTGGTTGGCGGTCTGGCCCCGTAATCGTCGGAATTTCTTTCCGTCGTCGGGTCTGTCGCCATTTCGTGCGGCAGATGGCGGGAAGCTGACCGGCATGCCGGAAGGCTTCCCCAACACAGGCAGAGCGCACACATGAACCTCAATCTGACCCTGATCGCCCAGGCATTGGCCTTCGCTGGCCTGATCTGGCTGATCGCCAGCAAGATCTGGCCGCCGTTGCTCAACGCCATCGAAGAGCGCCAAAAGAAGATCGCCGAAGGCCTCGCCGCCGCGGACAAGAGCCAGGAAAGTCTGGCCCGTGCCGAGGAGCAGGTTTCCGATCTTCTGCGTGATGCTCGTGTCAAGGCCAACCAGATCATCGACCAGGCCAACGCCCGCGCCAACCAGCTCGTCGAGCAGGCCAAGCAGGACGCCATCGCCGAAGCCGAACACCAGAAATCCCTGGCCAAGGCCGAAATCGAATCGGCCACGTTCCGGGCCAAGGAAGAATTGCGCCGTCAGGTGGCCGATCTGGCCGTGGCTGGCGCCGAGAAGCTGATCCATCGTCAGAGCGACGGCAACGCCCAGAAGGCGCTGCTGGACGAACTGGCCGGCCAGCTCTGATCCGGAGCCTGCGATGAGCACTGCCCTCACCCTCGCCCGCCCCTACGCCCGTGCTGCGGTGTCGTTGGCGCGGGAACAGCAGAAACTTCCGGCGTGGTCTGCCGCGCTGGGTTTTTCTGCCGCCATTGCCGCTGACGAATCGGTCAAGGCGCTTTTGTCCAGCCCGGCCATGAGCACCGATGCCGCCGTCGCCCTGCTTTTGCCGGATAACGGTTCGGACGATGACTTCGTGCAGTTCCTGCGCGTGCTTTCGGCCAATGGCCGCTTGCCGCTGTTGCCGGAAATCGCACTGTTGTTCGAGCAGGCGCGCGCCGAGGCCGAGAAGGTGGTGAACGTGAAGATCACCTCCGCCGCCGCGCTGGATGCCAGCGAAGTGGAAACCCTCGCCGCCGCGTTGCGCCGCCGCTTCGGTAGCGACATCGCAGTGACCAAGGCGGTGGATCCCGCCTTGATCGGCGGTGCGGTGATCGACGCAGGCGATGTGGTGATCGACGGTTCGGTGCGCGGCAAGCTGGAACGCCTGCGTACCGCACTGGCGCAATGACGATTTCCTTTTGAACCTTCGCCGGCGTACGCGCCGGACACCAGGGACACTCCCATGCAAACCCAGCTCAACCCGTCTGAAATCAGTGAACTGATCAAGAACCGCATCGAGAAGGCCAAGCTCTCGGCGGAAGCTCGCAACGAAGGCACCGTCACCTCGGTGGCCGACGGCATCGTGCGCATCTACGGCCTTGCCGATGCGATGCAGGGCGAAATGATCGAACTGCCGGGCAACACCTATGCCTTGGCACTGAATCTGGAACGCGACTCGGTCGGCGCCGTGGTGCTGGGTGACTACGAGCATCTGCGCGAAGGCGACGTGGCCAAGACCACCGGCCAGATCCTCTCCGTGCCGGTTGGCCCGGAATTGCTCGGTCGCGTGGTCAACGCACTGGGCGAGCCGATCGATGGCAAGGGCCCGATCAACGCCAGCCTCACCGCGCCGGTGGAGCGCGTGGCCCCGGGCGTGATCTGGCGCAAGTCGGTCGATCAGCCGGTACAGACGGGCTACAAGTCGGTCGACGCGATGATCCCGATCGGTCGCGGTCAGCGCGAGCTGGTCATCGGCGACCGCCAGACCGGCAAGACGGCACTGGCCATCGACGCGGTGATCAACCAGAAGGGCACCGGCATCAAGTGCGTGTACGTGGCCATCGGCCAGAAGGCATCGACCGTTGCCAACATCGTGCGCAAGCTGGAAGAAAACGGCGCGCTGGCTCACACCATCGTCGTGGCTGCCACTGCTTCGGAATCGGCCGCGATGCAGTACATCAGCGCCTACTCGGGCTGCACCATGGGCGAATACTTCATGGATCGCGGTCAGGATGCCCTGATCGTGTACGACGACCTCTCCAAGCAGGCCGTCGCCTACCGCCAGATTTCGCTGCTGCTGAAGCGCCCGCCGGGCCGCGAAGCGTATCCGGGTGACGTGTTCTATCTGCACTCCCGTCTGCTGGAGCGCGCCGCGCGCGTCTCGGCCGACTACGTCGAGAAGTTCACCAATGGCGAAGTGAAGGGCAAGACCGGCTCGCTGACCGCGCTGCCGATCATCGAAACCCAGGCCGGCGACGTTTCGGCGTTCGTGCCGACCAACGTGATTTCGATCACCGACGGTCAGATCTTCCTCGAAACCGACCTGTTCAACGCCGGCATCCGCCCGGCCGTGAACGCCGGTATCTCGGTGTCGCGCGTCGGTGGTGCGGCCCAGACCAAGATCATCAAGAAGCTGTCTGGTGGTATCCGTATCGCGCTGGCGCAGTACCGCGAGCTGGCGGCGTTCGCACAGTTTGCATCCGACTTGGACGAAGCCACCCGCAAGCAGCTCGAGCGCGGTCAACGCGTCACCGAGTTGATGAAGCAGAAGCAGTACGCGCCGATGTCGATTGCCGATCAGGCCTTGTCGATCTATGCCGTCAACGAGGGCTTCCTCGACGACGTACCGGTCAACAAGATCCTCGCCTTCGAAGCCGGCCTGCATGCCCACTTCGCCAATACCGCCGGTGAGCTGATCAACACGATCAACACCAGTGGCGACTGGAACAACGACATCGAAGCGGCCTTCAAGAAGGGCATCGCCGATTTCAAGGCAACCGGTAGCTGGTAATCGGTTTCGTGGAGCGGAGCTTGCTCCGCTTTAGAGAAGCAAAGAAGCGCATACGGGAATAGCGACATGGCTGGTGGACGGGAAATCAAAACCAAGATCAAGAGCGTGCAGAACACCCGCAAGGTGACGCGTGCGCTGGAGATGGTCTCGGCCTCCAAGATCCGCAAGGCGCAGGATCGCATGAAGGCCTCGCGCCCTTATGCGCGTGCGATGAAGCAGGTCATCGGCCATCTGGCCCAGGCCAATACCGATTACGTGCATCCGTTCCTGGCCGAGCGCAAGGACGTCAAGCGCGTCGGCTATATCGTGATCTCGTCCGATCGGGGTCTGGCCGGTGGTTTGAACAACAACCTGTTCCGCAAGATCGTGGGCGAATTGCGTGGCTGGCAAGAGAAGGGTGTCGAGGCCGACATCGTCACCATCGGCCAGAAGGCCTCGGTGTTCTTCCGCCGCGTCAAGGTCAACATGGTCGGTAGTGTCACCCACATCGGTGACGTGCCGCGCCTGGAGCCCTTGATCGGTGTGATCAAGGTGATGCTGGACGCCTACACCGAAGGCAAGCTGGATCGTGTCTACATCGTCTACAACGACTTCGTGAACACGATGGTGCAGCGCGCCGCGTTCGATCAGCTCCTGCCGCTGCCGGCCAGCGAACAGAGCGTGATCAAGCACGATTGGGACTATCTGTACGAGCCTGATCCGGCCACCGTGCTGGATCACGTGATCAACCGTTACATCGAATCGCTGGTGTATCAGGCGGTGCTGGAAAACGTCGCGTCCGAGCATGCTGCACGCATGGTCGCGATGAAGGCCGCCAGCGACAACGCCAGCAAGCTGATCGACACCCTGAATCTGGTCTACAACAAGGCCCGTCAGGCTGCGATCACGCAGGAAATCTCCGAAATCGTGGGCGGCGCGGCTGCGGTCTAGCGCGAATCTCCGTCCGAAAAATCCCGCACGCGGATGTGCGGACTTTCAACGAAAGCATTGCAAATACAGAGCTTGAGGAAACCATCATGAGTCAGGGCAAGATCGTTCAGATCATCGGCGCGGTTGTCGACGTCGAATTCCCGCGCGACAGCGTGCCGAAGGTGTACGACGCACTCAAGGTGGAAGGCACCGCGATCACGCTGGAAGTGCAGCAGCAGCTGGGTGACGGCGTGGTGCGTACCATCGCACTGGGTTCCACCGACGGCCTGAAGCGCAACCTCGTGGCCAACAACACCGGCAACGCCATCTCCGTGCCGGTCGGTGCAGGCACCCTCGGCCGCATCCTCGACGTGCTCGGCAATCCGATCGACGAGGCCGGCCCGGTCAAGGCCGACACGCAGTGGGAAATCCACCGCGCCGCGCCGAGCTACGAAGACCAGTCTTCGGCCAACGAACTGCTGGAAACCGGCATCAAGGTGATCGACCTGATGTGCCCGTTCGCCAAGGGCGGCAAGGTCGGCCTGTTCGGCGGCGCAGGCGTCGGCAAGACGGTGAACATGATGGAGCTCATCAACAACATCGCCAAGGCGCACTCGGGTCTTTCCGTGTTTGCCGGCGTGGGTGAGCGTACCCGTGAAGGCAACGACTTCTATCACGAGATGATCGAGTCGGGCGTGGTGAACGAGAAGAACCCGGAAGAATCGAAGGTGGCCATGGTGTACGGCCAGATGAACGAGCCGCCCGGCAACCGCCTGCGCGTGGCGCTGACCGGCCTCACCATCGCCGAATACTTCCGCGACCAGAAGGACGAGAAGACCGGCAAGGGCCGCGACATCCTGTTCTTCGTCGACAACATCTACCGCTACACCCTGGCCGGTACCGAAGTGTCGGCACTGCTGGGCCGCATGCCGTCGGCGGTGGGCTACCAGCCGACCCTGGCCGAGGAAATGGGCGTGCTGCAGGAGCGCATCACTTCGACCAAGACCGGTTCGATCACCTCGATCCAGGCCGTGTACGTGCCTGCCGACGACTTGACCGACCCGTCGCCGGCCACCACCTTCGCGCACTTGGATGCGACCGTGGTGCTGAGCCGCAACATCGCTTCGCTCGGTATCTACCCGGCCGTGGATCCGCTGGACTCCACCAGTCGCCAGCTCGACCCGAACGTGATCGGCACCGATCACTACGACACCGCACGTCGTGTCCAGGCCACCTTGCAGAAGTACAAGGAGCTGAAGGACATCATCGCGATCCTCGGCATGGACGAGCTGTCGGAAGAAGACAAGCAGGCCGTGTCGCGCGCCCGCAAGATCGAGCGCTTCTTCAGCCAGCCGTTCCACGTGGCTGAAGTGTTCACCGGCTCGCCTGGCAAGTACGTTTCGCTCAAGGACACGATCCGCGGCTTCAAGGGCATCGTCGATGGCGAATACGACCACCTGCCCGAGCAGGCGTTCTACATGGTCGGCACCATCGAAGAAGCCGTCGAAAAGGCCAAGAAGCTGGCCGAAAAGGCGTAATGGGAATGACCGCCTCGCACCTATCGCGCGAGGCAGGTCCGACACCCGAATCCGGGCCACTGCCTGATTCGGGTGTGCAGTTGGCACGCAGGACAAGAGAACAAGCATGAGCACTTTCCGTTGCGACATCGTCAGCGCCGAAAACGAAATCTTCCAGGGTGAAGCCACGCTCGTCGTGGCCACCGGTGAAGTGGGCGAACTGGGTATCGCCGCACGCCATGCGCCGCTGATCACCCGCTTGAAGCCCGGCAAGGTCGTGGTCACGCTGCCGCAGGGCGGGCAGATCGACTTCGCCATCTCCGGCGGCATTCTGGAAGTGCAGCCGGATGTGGTGACGGTGCTGGCCGATACCGCGATCCGCGCCGATGAAATCGACGAGGCTGCCGTACGCAAGGCCAAGGAAGAAGCCGAGCGCGTGCTCGCCGGTCGCGGCGAAGCGATGGAGCTGGCCGAGGCCCAGGCCAAGCTGGCTGAAACCATGGCGCAGTTGCAGGCACTCGAGCGCCTGCGCAAGAACCTCAAGCACTGAGGTTTCCGCCCATACGCAAACGAAAACGGCGCTCTCCAGCGCCGTTTTTCATTGAGGCAGAAGCAGCACGTGGCGATGCGGGACTGAACCAAGGTACAGTTTTCGCCACAGGCGGTTCGGTTATCGTGACCCAATGAACCGCTATCACCGCCCCACTTCCAGCGTCGCACTGGCCCTCTTGTTGGCGGCCTGTTCCAGCGCACCGATGAAACCTGCCGCCAATAACGACACCGATACCATGGCCTTCGGGCCAATCCTCGCCACGGTGCATCGCGATGGCGATGACCTGTTGAGCGCAGGTCTGGGGATCGAAGGATTGCGGTCACTTGTGCCGCCAACGGTTTCCGATGCGAATGCGCCAACCGCGGCCCAGTTGCGCCGTCGTGCGATCTGGGCCAACTGGCGCGGCATTGCCGATCTGCGGCCAGGTGGCGGAGCGGGTGATGTATTGCCGCAGGTTCCCGGACGCGAGTTCACCGCGTTTGCCACCGTGCCGGGTGCGCAGCAGTCACATCGCATGTTGCTGCAGTTGCCGGATGGCTTCGATCCGGAAAAACCATGCCTCATCGTCGCGCCGGCCTCTGGTTCGCGTGGCGTCTACGGCGCCATCGCCGTGGCCGCACCGTGGGCGCTGCCGCGTGGCTGCGCGGTGGCCTATACCGACAAGGGAGCGGGCACCGATTATGTCGACGTGGGCACAGGCGCTGGTACGCAACGCGACGGCACACCGGCATCTCATGCAGATATCGCCGTCTTTGCGCCGCAAACGGCTGCCACCGCCGGCATCGCGTTCAAACACGCCCACTCGCAGGACAATCCCGAAGCCGATTGGGGCCAGCACGTGCGACAGGCTGCCCAGTTCGGCTTGCAGGTGCTCAACACGCAATTTCCGACGAGAAACTTCCGCGCCGACAACACCCGCATCATCGCAGTCGGTATTTCCAATGGTGGCGGCGCCGTGTTGCGTGCGGCCGAGCACGATGATGCCTTGCTCGACGCCGTTGTCGCAGGCGAACCCAACGTCTACGTGGATGCGCCCGGCAGCCGTGCGCTGTATGACTACGCCACGCTGGCCGCACGCCTGATGCCCTGCGCTTTGCTGGATCTGGACGACTTGCCGCAACCGCCGATGACCGATGCCTTGCGTGCAAAGGGTACGCAGCGATGCGCCGCTCTCAAGGCGCGCGGCGAATTGCATGGTGACGATCTGGCTGAGCAGGCCCGGGAAGCGCGCGCCCTGCTGCACGCCGCCGGCTTCGACGACCACGCCCTGCGCAGCGGCGCGACCAGTACCGGTTTCGATCTGTGGCGCAGTGTTGCGGCGGCCTATGCATCCGCCTACGGACGCTATCGTTTCGGACAGCATCCCTGCGGCTTTGATTACGCCGCGCTGGATGCCGAGGGCGCGCCACGTGCCGTTGATGTTGCCGAACGCGCATTGTGGTGGAGCGATGCGAGCGGCATCCCGCCCGGCAACGGCATCGCGTTGCGTGACTCGCAGCGCGCCGGAGAGGATCCCGATCTGCCCGGGTTGGATTGCCTGCGCAGTTTGTGGGAAGGCGACAGTGAATCCGCTCGGCATGTGCGCGAAGGCATTGCCGCCACCCGTGCCGCATTGCCGCGCGAACATCTGCCCATGATCATCGTGCATGGGCGCGACGATGGCCTGATCCCGATGGCGTTCAGCAGCACGCCCTACGTGCAGATGCTGCGCGCCGCAGGTCGCGACGTGACGTACTGGCAGGTGACGGACGCACAGCACTTCGACGCATTTCTCGCCTTCCCGGACTACGCGCGCCGCTATGTGCCATTGCTGCCGCAGGTCCACGCCGCGCTGGATGCGGTGTGGGCGCATCTGGAAAATCCCGCCGTCGCCCTGCCCGCCGATGCGGTGTTGTCGCCGACACACGGCAAGGCAGATTGACGCGCGCAGCCGCGGGCACTGTTTTGCGGAAGCGTGCTTCAACGACGTGCGCGTTCGCGCACCGTCGCGGTGATTGCTCCTGCAACCGTCATGGCGTCGAAGATGCAATCGCGCAACCAGGCGTGTGCCGGATCGTTGTCGGTGGCACGGTGCCAGCAGGCCACCACCGGAAACGCACGCAAGCGCATCGGCAGCTCCGCGATCGCCAGTGGCAACAAGTTCGCCAACTGCTGCGCGTGCGAGCGCGGCAGTGTCAGCAGCAGATCGGTTTGAGCCGCGACTTGCGCGGCAGGCAGATGATGCTGGCAAATGCTGCGCACGGCACGCACGCGGCCACTCTGGCCAAGCAGCAGATCCAGGGTAGAGGCCTCGCCCGGCGCTGAAACTGCCACATGCTCGGCGGCCAGATAAGCGGCCCGGCTCAGCCCGGAGGCGAGCGGATGCGTCCGCCGCATCACCACCACCAGCGAGTCGGTGCCGAGTGTCCTGCGCAGGATCGCCGCGCCCATCGGCAAGGGGCGATCCACCACCAGATGCGTCGTGCCGGCGGCCAATGCGCGCTCGGCTTCGTTGCTGGCCAGGCGATGGCTGGTCACGCGCACTTGCGGCGCTTCCCGACCGATTCGTGCCAGCAGCGTCGGCAGCACGAGGGATTCAAGCGCCTCACGCAGGCTGACGCTGAAAACCATCTGCAACAGCGCTGGATCAAACACCGATTGTGCGTGGGTGCAGGCCAGCAAACCGCCCACATGGGCGCGAACCGCCGGCAGCATCGCCTGAGCCTTTGCCGTCGGCACCAGGCGATTACCGTGACGGACGAACAACGGGTCACCGAGCGACGCGCGCAAGCGGCCGAGCGCGTGGGTGACTGCCGGCTGGGTGAGATGCAGCGCACGTGCGGCAGCGCTGACGCCGCCGTGGACATGGATGGCGTCGAGCACCCGGAAAAGGTTGAGGTCGATGCGTGGGTCGATGCGGGTCATGTGGTCAGGCTGTCGTCCAGACATGCATCCTGTTCATGACCATGGATGATGCATATGCATTTCACAGGCCGTCAACGCTGGCGTAGCCTTGATCGAAAAGGAGGTATCGCCATGGATTTTGCCCATTCCGAACGAACGCAGGCACTGGTGGCACGGGTTTCGCGTTTCATGCGCGAGGAAATCGTGCCGGCCGAAGCGGCATATGCCGCTGCCCTGACGGGAAACCGCGATCATCGGCGCTGGCGCCAGCCGCCGATCATGGAGACGCTGAAGGCGAAAGCGCGTGCCGAGGGTTTGTGGAACCTGTTCCTTCCCGATGCGGAGCATGGCGCCGGTTTGTCGAACGTCGATTACGCACCGCTGGCCGAGATCATGGGGCACTCGTTCATCGCATCGGAAGTGTTCAATTGCAGCGCCCCGGATACCGGCAACATGGAAGTGCTGCAGCGCTACGGCACGCCGCAGCAACAAGAATCCTGGCTGGTGCCATTGCTGGCCGGCGAAATCCGTTCCGGATTTGCGATGACCGAACCCGACGTGGCCTCGTCCGATGCCACCAACATGCAGGCAACCGCGCATCTCGCTGGCGATGAGGTAGTGCTGGATGGACGCAAGTGGTGGACCACCGGCGTCGGCCATCCGAACTGCCGTTTCGTGATCTTCATGGGACTGAGCGATCCGCAGGCTGACCCGCACCATCGCCACACCATGGTGATCTGCCCGCTCGATGCACCGGGCGTGACGGTCGAGCGCATGCTGCCGGTGTTCAACGACTTGGACGAGCCATCAGGGCACGGCCAGATCAGCTTCAACCAGGTGCGCGTGCCGAAGGACAACATCATTCTCGGCCTCGGGCGCGGTTTCGAGATCGCCCAGGGGCGGCTCGGGCCCGGGCGCATCCATCACTGCATGCGTGCCATCGGTGCGGCCGAACGCGCCGTGGCGCTGCTCTGCGATCGCGCGCGTTCACGCATCGCGTTCGGCAAGCCGCTGCTGGCTCTGGGCGGCAATGCCGACATGCTGGCCGAGTTGCGCATGGCGATCGAGCAGGCGCGTTTGCTGACGTTGAAAGCGGCGTGGACCATCGACACCCACGGCAACAAAGCGGCAATCAGTCTGGTATCGCAAATCAAAGTGGTGGCCCCGCGCGTGGCCCAGATGGCGGCCGATGCGGCGATCCAGATTCACGGTGGCGCCGGCCTCACCGATGACTTCCCGCTGGCGCAGCTTTACGCCTATGCACGCGTGCTGCGATTGGCCGATGGCCCGGACGAAGTGCATCGGCAGGTCGTGGCCAAGCTGGAAGCACGGGCGCAGGACGCGCGCCGGGCAAAGCAGGAGGAAGCGGCATGAGCGAGACACTGGATCAGGCCCGCGCCGTGCGTGCCGAGGATGGGTTCGACATTGCGAAAGTCGATGGCTGGCTGAAGGCGCACATCGGCGGGTTGGACGGGGCACCCGAGCTGGCACAGTTTGCCGGTGGCGCCTCGAACCTGACCTATCTGCTCACCTATCCGGGCCGTGAACTGGTGTTGCGCCGGGCGCCGCCGGGTGCCTCGGTCAAAAGCGCGCACGACATGACGCGGGAGGCGCGCGTCATGGCCGCACTGAAACCTCACTATCCCCTCGTGCCCGAGATTCTGGCAATTTGCGACGATGCCTCGGTGCTGGGCCAGAGTTTCTATGCGATGGAGCGGCTGCGCGGCACCATCCTGCGCCGTGACATTCCGAAGGCATTGGGTCTGGATGCCGATGCCACGCGCCGCTTGTGCCTGGGATTCTGGGATCGGCTGGTGGACCTGCACCGCATCGATGCCCGCACGCCCGCGCTGCAGCACTTGGGCAAAGGCGAGGGTTACATCGAACGGCAAGTGCTCGGCTGGAGCGAACGCTGGCAGCGTGCGGCGGTGGAAGATACCGATCCGGCCACCGATGTGCTGGCTTGGCTGGCGCAGCATCGTCCGGCGCGCGACAACGCCGTGCGGGTGATCCACAACGATTACCGTTTCGACAACGTGGTGCTGGCACTGGATGATCCCCAACGCATCGTGGGCGTGCTCGATTGGGAAATGGCGACGCTCGGCGATCCGCTGATGGATCTGGGTGGTTCGCTGGCCTATTGGGTGCAGGCCGATGACGACACGGTATTCCGCGCATTGCGCCGCCAGCCTTCGGATGCCGAAGGCATGCTGACGCGCGCTGAAATCATCGATTACTACGCAAGCAAAACCGGGCTGGATGTTTCCGGTTTCGCGTTCTACGAGGTGTTTGGCTTGTTCCGGCTCGCGGTGATCGCGCAGCAGATCTATCGCCGCTACGCGCTCGGGCACACCCGCAACCCGCAGTTCGCCGGATTTGGCGACGGCGTGCGGCATTTGATCGAACGCTGCCGCCGGATCAGCGGATTGTCTGCCTCGTGAGCACGCATGAAGTGATATTGGTGCGACATGCCCAAGCCAGTTTTGGCGCTGACGATTACGATCAGCTCTCCGCCTTGGGGCAAGCCCAGGCGCAACGCCTCGGAGCATGGCTGGCCGAAACCGGTCAGGCACCGGTGCGCGTGGTGATCGGCCCGCGCCGGCGTCATCGCCAGACCGCGCAAATTTGTCTGGATGCCGCCGGGCTGGCAAGTCCGTTGCAGGTGCTCGACGGGCTGGATGAGATGGATCACTTGGAACTGCTCCTGCGGCGATATCCCGAGCTGACCACGCCCGCAGCCTTGCGTGCCGCGTTGACGGAAGAAGCCGATCCACACCGTGCCTTCCAGAAAATGTTCATCGCAGCCGTGGCGCGCTGGATGGATCCTGCGCATGAATCCGACTACGCCATCACGTGGCAGCACTTCCGCCGAAACGTGCAACAGGCATGGCAGCAGATTTCCGCAACGTTGGATGGCCCGGTGTGGGCATTCACCTCCGGAGGCCCGATCGGCGTGCTGGCCGCCGCTGCGGTCGGGGTGCCGGATGAACATGCGTTCGGCATGGTGTGGCCGTTGGCCAACGCCGGACTGACCCGCATGCGCGCCGGTCGCCAACATCCTGCCCTGATCAGTTACAACACTTGGCCGCATCTGGAACATCACGCCCACAAACACTTGTTGACGATGCGCTGATTTCAGCATCGCGCTGTCGCAGACTGCGCATCGAACCACCCTCGTGCCGCTGTATTGGCAAACCATCATCCCCGGCCCCATGACGCCATCGGAGAACTCACCATGACTGCCACGACTTCCTCGTTCGACCTGACTGGCCGCATCGCCATCGTGACCGGCGCCAGTCGCGGCATCGGTGCCGAAATCGCCATGTTGCTGGCCGCCCACGGCGCCCACGTCATCGTCTCCAGCCGCAAGCAGGCCGATTGCCAGAGCGTGGTCGAACAGATCGCCGCCGAGGGTGGCTCTGCAGAAGCCTTGGCCTGCCATATCGGCGAGCTGGATCAGATCACTGCGCTGCATGCACACGTGGCGTCCACGCACGGGCGTCTGGATGTGCTGGTCAACAACGCCGCCACCAACCC
>JAEXRB010000097.1 GCA_023438325.1 Pseudomonadota bacterium
ACGACACACCGGCACTTTCGCCGGTAGAGCTGCGTTCGCGTGCCCGGCGCATGGCGCGTGAGCATGAGCTGGGCCTGATCGTGATCGATTATCTGCAACTGATGCAGGTGCCCGGCAATCGCGAAAATCGTGCTACCGAAATTTCCGAGATCAGCCGCTCGCTCAAGGCGTTGGCCAAGGAGCTGAATGTGCCGGTGATCGCGCTTTCCCAGCTCAACCGCTCACTGGAAAGCCGCACCGACAAGCGCCCAGTGATGGCTGACCTGCGCGAATCGGGCGCCATCGAGCAGGATGCGGACATGATCGTGTTCATCTATCGCGACGAGTACTACAACAAGGAAAATTCGCCGGACAAAGGCCTGGCCGAAATCATCATCGGCAAACATCGTAACGGCCCTACCGATACCTTCAAGCTGGTGTTCAACGGGCGTTGGACCCGCTTTGACAACTACACCGCGCAGCCATATTCGGGAGCAATGGAGTGAGTCGTGACGTTGTAGCGCGCGTGGATACACGCGCGATTGCCGAAAACTTCGCGCTGCTGCAACGCCGCGCTGCGAACAGTCGCGTGCTGGCCGTGCTCAAGTCCGATGCCTACGGTCATGGCATCGAGGCCGCCGCCGGCGCGTTGTCCCATGCCGAAGCCTTCGGCGTGGCGGCGCAAGGCGAGGCGCAACGTCTGCGTGATGCCGGCTTCATCCAGCCCATCGTGTTGTTCGGCGGCTTCGATGCGCCGCAGGATATTGCGCAGTTGGCGCAGATGAATGTGCGTCCGGCGCTGCATCATCCTGCGCAGATCGACATGCTCCAAGCGCAACGTGATACGGGTTTGCTGCACGTCTGGCTGAAGATCGACAGCGGCATGAATCGCCTGGGCTTCCCGCCGGACGAGCTTGCGCATGCTCTGGCACGGCTGCGCGCTTTGCCGAACATCGCGCCCGACATCGTCCTGATGACGCATTTCGCCGCCTCCGACGAGCCAGGCAGCAACAGTGTCGCCGCGCAGGTTGCCACTTTCCGCAGTGCTACCGCCGGTCTTGGTTTGCCGGTGTCGCTGGCCAATTCCTGTGCCGTGCTGGATCACCCCGGTACGCATGGCGATTGGATTCGCCCCGGCGGTGCGTTGTATGGCCTCACCACCAAGCCGAATCATCATGGCGCGGACGATGGCTTGCGTCCGGCGATGAGACTGTCAACGCGCTTGATTGCGGTACGCGAAAAACCTGCCGGTGCGCGCATCGGCTATGGCGGCAGCTACGTTTGTCCGGATGTGATGCGCGTCGGCGTGGCAGCCGTCGGTTACGGCGATGGCTATCCGCGCCACGCCGCGCCCGGCACGCCGGTCATGGTCGAGGGCGTGCGTTGTGCACTGATCGGTCGTGTTTCGATGGACTTGATCACCTTGGATCTCTCCGCCGCACCTCAGGCCAAGGTCGGTGATGAAGTAGTGCTTTGGGGCGAGGGGCTGGCGGTGGAAGACATTGCCGCTTCGGCCGGCACCATCAGCTATGAACTGACCTGCGGGCTGACCCGGCGCGTAACCTACCAATACCGCTGAATCGGATCGCGTCCGTGTCCAAGCGCAAAGCGCCCCCGCCATCGCCGGACGACATCGCACTGTTCCACGATGCGATAGGGCCGGTGCGCAAGTTGGCCGAGGCCGCACCGGAACCGCCACGCGCCGCGCCGCCGGCGCCGCGCCCGCGCTCGCGTGAACACGATGAGGCACTGGCACTGCATCAATCGCGTTTCGAGCCGTTTGCTGCCTCGCCTCTGGGACCGGGTGATGTATTGGAGTATCTGCGCGATGGCTATCCGCCGCGTTTGTTGCGTCAACTCAAGCGTGGGCAATACGCCGTTCAGGATGAAATCGACCTGCATCGGCTTACCCAGGCACAGGCAGAAACGATATTGCGCGAGTTTTTGGCGCAAGCGAGGTACGAAGGGCGTCGCTGCGTCCGCATCATCCACGGCAAGGGACTGCGCTCGGGTGATCCGGGGCCTGTACTCAAGTCGCTAGTGGATCGTTTGTTGCGACTGCGTGCCGACATCATCGCGTTTGCATCGGCTCCGGCGCACGATGGCGGGAGTGGTGCGGTGCTGGTGCTCCTGACCCATTGACGAGGCAGTCGGGCGGGTTGAGGGGCGCGCTGGCGATGGGGTTTCCATCCGTCAGGATGCGCTCCATCCATTCCACCACATGGCCTGCCTGCGTACTGCCTGCCGCCTGTTGCCGGCGCGCTTGATCGCGCAGCGCAATCAACTGATCGCGTTGACACAGGTTCCACAGCATCGAATCCATCGTCCTGTCCTCCGCAATGGCACGTCGCCAGCTTCCTCCCATGCCGTGCATTTGCGCCATCAGGGTTTGCGGGAGCGGTTGCTAGGAAATTTCCTGGATGTGATGGCGGTGTGATGGTGCAGGTATGCGAAACTCGCGGCTCCACCGAGACTGCGAATGGACATGAGTCGACACGACAACGAACACTGGATTGCCGGCATCAACGCTGTGGCCTCGGCGCTGGAGAACGATCCGGTCAACGTACGCGAAGTGATGCTGGAGGCGCGCGCGCGCAATCCGCGCCTGGCCGAACTGGCGGAGGCGGCACGCGGGCAAGGTATTGCGGTGCGCACCGTGGGGGCGGAAGTGCTGGAGCGTATCGCCGCTGGCGTGCGACATCAGGGCATCGTGGCTCACTATGCCAGCGTGCGCAGTTACGACGAGAACGATCTCGGCACGCTGGTGGAGGCGGCGGAGAAGCCACTGTTCCTGATTCTCGATGGTGTTCAGGATCCCCACAATCTCGGCGCCTGCCTGCGCAGCGCGGCGGCAGCGGGCGTGACGGCGGTGGTGATTCCGAAGGACAAATCCGCCTCGGTGAACGCAACGGTGCGCAAGACCTCGGCGGGCGCCGCCGATCGCATTCCTGTGGTTCGCGTGACGAACCTGGCGCGTGCGCTGGATGTACTCAAGCAAGCCGGTGTTTGGCTGGTGGGATTGGCAGGCGAGGCCGATCAGACCTTGTATGCCACCGATCTTCGCGGCGCCATCGGCATCGTCATGGGTGGCGAGGGTGACGGCATGCGCCGCCTGACGCGTGAGCATTGCGACTATCTGGCGAAGATTCCGATGCCCGGCGAAATAGAAAGCCTTAATGTCTCGGTGGCCAGCGGTATCGCCCTGTTCGAAGCAGTGCGGCAGCGTATGGCCGGTAACTGATTCGTTTTTTTCATATGGCCGCATCTTTTTTTCGCAAGGCCTGCGGTGATGGGGCGCCCGTCTTGGTGTTATTTTAAGGGGCTTTTTTTATTTTTTGGCGCTGCGATTCCTGTTGTGAACTGCGTGGGGAAGGCAGCGTCTTCGTGATAATCAATGAATGCCGTCATGAGCGGCTTGTAAGCGCTGGTACGTTTTGTTAGCTTTCGAGGCGGCGCTGTGCGGAGTGTGGCACGGTACCAACTGGAATTCAGTGACGAGGTTCGATCTGATGTCACCAGCAACGCCGATTGCCGCCGAAAAAAATGTGGTCAGCGCCGCTACTGCGCATCTGCAGGATGCAAGCCGAACGCTTCTGGAATCCCAGCTC
>JAEXRB010000113.1 GCA_023438325.1 Pseudomonadota bacterium
CTGAAAAGGAACGCACTGCCCGCGACCAGGCTGGTGGTGGAAAGCGCCACGCCCAGTACCGGCAACCAGTTGCGGCGCGCACCTGTGCCGACCAATCCCTTGCCACCACCGCGCATCGCTTCGCTGGCCTCGCCGCGTGGGCGCAACACGCCTGTGAGCAAGGCGATCAGCGGTGCCAGTGCAGCCAAACCTGCCGTGGCGACAAGCACGTGGGTGTCGATGACGATGGCATTGACGCGCGGCAGGCTGCTGCGTGCGAGTTCGCGCAGGGCATCGATGCCGAACATCGCCAACATCACGCCCAATGCCACGGCCAGTCCCGTCAACAGGCCGATATCCAGCAATTGATCGCCCAGCAGTCGCGCCCGACTTGCGCCCAGCGCCTGCGCCACCGCCTGCTCGTGGCGCCGTGCGGTCTGGCGCACGTCGATCAGGATCGCGGCATTGGCACAGGCAATCAGCAACACCAGCAAAGCCAGCACGAAGGTGCCCCAGAGCGTGCCGCGCACATCGCCGACGACCGTATCCAGCAAGGGCCGCGGCCGCAGTTGCCACTGGCCGAGCTTCTGTTCCTGATGTCCGATCTCCTCGACCAGCGTGGTGGAGAACGCATCCAGCCGTTGCGTCAGCATCGCCGCACTGATCGCAGGATCGAGCCGCGCCACGGCATTCACGGAACGCGATTGCCACGTCCAGCGCCGTTCCAACGGGAAGGCATCGCGTAGCATCGGACGCCATGCACCGCAGGGGAAATCGAAATCCGCCGGCATCACGCCCGCCACACGCAGCTTGCCGTCCGCTGTTTCCATGCTGCGCCCGATCACGCTCGGATCGCCACCGAACAGGCGCTGCCATTCCTGATGCGAAAGAATCACAGCATCGCCGCGCTCGAAATCCTCCGGCACGAAACCGTTGCCGAGCAGCGGCGCGCGCCCCAGCGCCGGGAACAAACCCTCGCTCACCACGAACGTGGTGATGCCGCGCGGGAGTTCGCCATCGAGTACGGTGATGTCGTTCCAGACGTAGTAACCGAAATGCGCGAACGGCACGTCCGATTCGGCCAGCCGCACGGCTTCCAGCGGCGTCAGATTGCCCTGCGCGATGCCGGTTTCGGCACTGTAGCCTTCCACCGCCACCACGTGCTCCGGCTCGGGAAACGGCAGGCTGCCGAGCACGCCGCGCAGCACGCCCAGCATGATCGCGCTGAAGGCGATGCCGAGCGCCAGCATCAGCAACACGGCGAGACTGAAACCGGGCGCGTGCGCAAGACGGCGCAGCGCGATGTGGAGGTGCTGGACAAACGTGGCGATCATGCGTGGTGTGCTCCGAAGTGCCCGTTCATTCCTGCCGCAACGCCACCGTCGGCTCCACCCGCAACGCCCGTCGCAGCGGGGCGATGGCGGATATGAGGGCGACACCGAGCACCAGCGCGATGACACCGCCGAAAATGACCGGATCGTAGGCGCGGGTATGGAAAGCCGGGGCGGCCAGCAGCGCCGACCACGGCAATGCCAATGCCAGACCGATGCCCAGTCCGAGCGCCAATTGCACGGCGATGCGACGAAATACCAGCCGCACCACGCCGAGATGATCCGAGCCGATGGCGCGGCGGATGCCGATTTCACGCGCGCGCTGCTCCACCGAAAACGCCAGCACGCCATACAGCCCGGCCGCCGCAAGGATCAGCGCCAGCACCCCGACGCCGGAAAACATCTGCGTAATCAGGACAGTGCCAACACGCCCCTGTTTGACTGCCTCGGCCTGCGTCTGCACCCAATAGGCCGGCGTATCCGGATCAACGGCACGCACCGCCTCGGCCAATGCCGGTGCGAACGCCATGCTGTCGCCGCGCACCTGCACTGCCAGCGTGGCAAAGCGCGTCGTCGCCTGTGCGAACGGCCGCAGGATGGCGGCCCGTGGCGTCGAATTCAGCGTGCGCAGATGCAGGCTGTCGACCACGCCCACCACGGTGAGCAGCACAGGCTCGGCGGCATCCGGATCGAACACCAGGCGCTGCCCCAGCGCCGAACGATTCGGCCACAGCCGCTCTGCGGCGCGCTGGTCGATCACCGTCACAGGCAACGAATCGGCGCGATCACGCGAATCGAAGAAGCGTCCTTCGCGCAAACGCAAGCCGTACAGCGCCGCGAAATCGGCATCCACGCTGATGTGATCGACACGCGCATAGCCCTCCGCCGGCTTGGCATCCCCCTCGGCCACCACTTTCTCGCTGCCGCTGTTGCAGCAGCCGGGAATGCCGGTGGCGACGCTGGCCGAGAGCACACGCGGATCGGCGCGCAGGCGCTCGTTCACCTGTTCGAAGAACGCCAGCCGCTGCGCATCGCCCGGATAGTCGCTCTCGAACAAGCCCACGCGAGCGGTCAGCACCGTTGCTGGATCAACACTGCTGCCGACATCGAAATCGTTCATGCCCTGGATGCCGCGAATGAACATCGCCGCGCCCACCAGCAGCACCACCGTCAGGGCCACTTCGCCCACCACCAACGCACGAGCGATGCCGGCAAAGACGCCGCCGTGACTGCCCTTGCTGCCATCGCGCAATGCATCCTGCGCATCGGTTCCGGCGGCACGCAGCGCCGGAATCAGGCCGGACACGATGCAGGTGACGAACGCCACCACCGGAATGAAAAGCAAGTCACGCCAGTCGTAATCAAACGTGATGAAAAACGGCAGCGCCAACCCGCTGCCGCTCATGTGAGACACCCACAAACGTCCGGCCAGATCACTGCCTATCGCCGCCAGCAAGGTCGCCGCGAAGGCCATCAACGAGGCTTCGACCAGAAGCTCGACCAGCAAGCGATTGCGCCCAGCGCCGAGTGCACTGCGCACCGCCAGTTCGCGCCGGCGCGGCAGGATCGCGGCCAGTTGCAGGTTGGCGACGTTGACACATGCCAGCAGCAGTACCAGCAGCCCGGCAGCGAACATCATCCAGAGAATGTGGCGCGTGGTGTCGTCCACGAAACGGTGATGCAGTGGAATCAATCCGAGCGTCGCCTGGTCACGCGCGTCTTCGAGCTTTGCGCCCATGTCGCCGGTCAGCGCCGCCAGCGCGAGCTGCGCCTGATCGGCTGAAACACCGGGCGCCAGACGTGCGATGAGTTGCACGCCCAACCCATCGTCCAGTGCCAGCCGACGCGGTATCCAGACCTCCTGATCAATGGGATAGCGAAACCAGCGCGGCAGCACGCCGATGATGGTGGCGGCTTCGCCATTGCTGCGCACAGCCTTTCCGATGATGAGTGGATCAGCGGCAAAATCGTCGCGCCAGGTCTGCTCGCTCAGCAGCACCGTCAGCGGTGCACCGGGGGCGTCGTCCTCTGCCGAAAAGCTGCGTCCGAGCAACGGCTTCACGTCGAACAAGGCCAACAATTGGGCCCCGATGATGGCGCCGCTGAAGCGCTTTACCCGCGCGTCCCATCCAATGTTCACCGTGGCCTGCCCGCCATCGATGGCAACGCTGTCGAACACCGGCAAGGCATCCTTTATCGCCAGCCAGTCGCGCGTGCTCAGGCCATCCACTTCACCGCCGGAAGCCGGGTTGGTCCACCCCACCGCCACCAACCTTTCCGCATCAGGAAACGGCAGCGGCCTGAGCACCATGCCATTGATCGAACTGAACAGGAACATCGCCGCGAGAAGGCCCAGCGACAGAATGCCGATGGACAGCAGCGTGTTGCCGGGACGCGCGCGAAGGCGGCGAAAAGCGTTGTGCAGGGCATCGATGAACATGCAGACGTATCCGTGGCAGTGCGGTGTGAAAACACCTTCCAGCCATCAAAAGCAAGACCCGCGCCAACCTCTTAAATCAAATAAATTTCTTTTCAAATCATGACGTTGAAAATAACGCAAGAAAAACACCGCGGGCCTGCTGCACGGTTTTGACTTGGCCACTGTTCGCTTCCGGACAGCCAGAACGCAGGTCATGCATCGTGCGCGTGGCGCCGTTCGAGCACCGTTACCGCATCGGCCAGCGACAAGCCCGAGGCACGCAACAGCACGATCAAGTGATAAAGCAGATCGGCGGCCTCGTTCGCAAGCTCATCGGTATCGCGCACGGTGGCAGCGAGCGCGGTTTCCACACCTTCTTCTCCCACTTTCTGGGCGATGCGCTTGATGCCCGCGTCGAACAACCTGGTGGTGTAGCTGCCCGCCGGACGCTCGCGTTCGCGCGTCGCCACAAGGGCATCCAGGGTGCCGAGAAAATTGCCGGATGCGTCGGGAAAACAACTGCTGCGGCCGAGATGACACGTCGGGCCGGCCGGCCGTGCCTGCACCAGCAAGGTATCACTGTCGCAATCGGCCTGGATCGACACCAGATGCAATACATGCCCGGAGCTTTCACCCTTCACCCACAGACGCTGCTTGCTGCGGCTGAAAAAGGTGACGCGGCCACCATCGAGCGTGGCGGCCAGCGCTGCGCGATCCATGTAGCCGAGCATCAGCACGCGATGGCTTTCTGCATCCTGCACGATGGCTGGAATCAGGCCATCCTGCTTATCCCAGGCCAGTGCCTGCGGATCGAACGGAAGATCAATCGACACAGCGCACCTCCACGCCGGCAGCGGCCAGTTCACGTTTGAGTTGGGGAATCGGCACCGCGCCGGAATGGAACACGCTGGCGGCCAGGGCGGCATCCACGTCGGCCTTGCGGAATACATCGACGAAATGCCCGATGCCACCGGCGCCTCCAGATGCCACCAGCGGCACGCGACAGATGGCGCGGGCGGCGGCGAGCTGCGGAATGTCGTAACCACCACGCACGCCATCCGCGCCCATGCAGTTGAGCACGATCTCCCCTGCCCCGCGCTGCTGCGCTTCATCGATCCACTCCAGCGTACGACGCGCATGTGTGCGCGTCGCCTGCGGATCGCCGGTATGGCTGCGCACATGCCATTGCCCATCGGCATCGCGCAGGCTGTCGATGCCGACCACCACGCATTGCACACCGAAAGCTTCGGCCAGTTCGGAAATCAGCTCGGGGCGCTCCAGCGCCGGCGTGTTGATCGAAATCTTGTCGGCACCGGCATGCAGCACGGCGCGCGCGTCATCCACGCTGCGGATACCGCCGGCGACGCAGAACGGAATGTCGATCAGCCGTGCGACGCGCTCCACCCAGAGCCGATCCACACTGCGTCCCTGCGGGCTGGCGGTGATGTCGTAGAACACCAGTTCGTCCGCGCCTTCGTCGCGATAGCGCAGCGCCAGTTCCTCGATACCGCCCACATCGATGTGATCGCGAAAACGCACGCCCTTGACCACGCGCCCCTCGCGCACGTCCAGACACGGAATGATGCGGCGGCTCAACATGCGAGCGCACCCCCGAGTTCGAAACGTCGTTCGAGCAACGCCTTGCCGAGTACCGCACCAGCGCACCCTGCGGCACGTGCGGCGGCGACATCGGCCACATCACGCACACCGCCGGAGGCCTGCACCGCCACGCTCGGAAATCGCTTCGCCAGATGCAGATAAAGATCGAGATTCGGCCCCATCAACATGCCATCGCGGCCGATATCGGTGCACAGCAGGTGCGCGAGGCCGGCATCGGCGTAAAACGCGGCCAGTTCTTCGAGCCTGCGCGCGGAAAGCTCTGTCCATCCGTGCAGCGGCAATCGCCATTCGCCATCGATGCTGCGGGCATCGAGCGCGATGGTGATGCGTTGCGCTCCGAAGGTCTCGATCCAGCCTGCGACGGTTTCCGGCTCGCGTACCGCGAGGCTGCCGATCACCACACGCGCCGCACCGGCATCGAGCACCCGCGCCACATCGTCACGCGTGCGGATGCCGCCGCCGGTCTGCACCTTCAGCGATGTGCTTCGGGCGATGTCGGCAAGCAACGGCGCGAGCGTGTAGCCGCCATCGCGTGCGGCATCCAGATCCACCAGATGCAGCCACGTCGCGCCCTCGGCCGCATAGCGTTGCGCCAGTTCCAGCGGCGCCGGCGGGTACGTGGTCTGCTGTGCGTAATCACCCTGCTTCAGGCGCACCACCGCGCCGTCGCGCACGTCGATGGCGGGATAGATGATGAAACTCATGCCACACCCTTTCGAATGAAATTTTCCAGCAGACGTGCGCCGGCAGCACCAGAGCGCTCGGGATGGAACTGCGCACCCGCCACGTTGCCGCGCTGTACCAGGGCCGCGAACGGCACGCCGTGCGCGCTGGAAGCCACGCAATCGGCCGTCACCGGCGCGCCGTAGCTGTGCACGAAATAGCATTGCGCATCGGTGTCGATGCCTTCGAGCAAGACACTTTCGCGGCGCCGTGCCAGGCGATTCCAGCCCATGTGCGGAATCCGCATGCCGGGTGTTTCGGGCAGCTTGGTCACACGGCCTTCCAGCAGCGCCAGCGTCTGAACATCGCCTTCCTCGGAAGATTCGAAAAGAAGCTGCATGCCCAGACAGATGCCGAGCAATGGCTGTTGCAAGGTGCGCAGGGTGTCGATCAAATCCAGCGCGGTCAGGCGCGCCATCGCCACGGCTGCCGCACCGACGCCCGGCAGGATCACGCGCTCGCTCTGGGCAATGACGCGCGCATCTGCGGTCAGCACCGAATCCACGCCGAGCCGCTCCAGCGCATAGCGCACCGAGCCGATGTTGGCGCCGCCCGAATCGATCACCGCGACGCGCATCACAAGGCGCCCTTGGTACTGGGAAGTTCGCGCCCTTCGCGCCGGATGGCCTGGCGCAAGGCGCGCGCGAATGCCTTGAAGCAGGCTTCCACCATATGGTGCGCGTTGTCGCCACGCACTGCGAGGTCGAGGTTGAGGCCTGCGGTTTCGCACAGCGAACGGAAAAAATGCGTGACCAGTTCGGTCGGCAACTGGCCGACCTGCTCACGCGGAAACACGCCATCGAACACGAAGTACGGTCGACCGGAAAAATCCAGTGCGGCGCGTGCCAGCGTTTCGTCCATCGGCAACACGATGCCGCCGCACATCGGATCCACGGCCCCACCGACTGCACCAGACTCCTCGGCCGCCGCGCCATAACGCCCGATGCCGCGTTTGTCGCCAATTGCCTGCCGCAACGCCTGACCGAGTGCCAGCGCGCTGTCCTCCACGGTGTGGTGTTCGTCGATATGCAGATCGCCCTCGCAGCGCAACGCCAGGAAAATACCGGCGTGTTTGCCGATCTGATCGAGCATGTGGTCGAAGTAACCCAGCCCGGTATGGATGTCGGTGGGTGCAACGCGATCCAGATCCAGCTCGACACGAATACGGGTTTCCCTGGTGTTGCGCTCGACCACGGCGATGCGCGGCGCATCGACCAGCGCGTGCGCGATGGATGCCCATGTCTCCAGCCCCGGTCCGAGTTTGAAAGCGCGGATACCGAGGTTTTCGGCAAACTGGATGTCGGTATCGCGGTCACCGACCATGGCCGAGCCATCCAGATCAATCGAGCGATCGCGCAGGTAATGCCGCACCAGATCGATGCCCGGCTTGCGCGTGGGTTTGTTCTCGTGCGCAAAGCTCTCGTCGATGAGCACTTCGCGGAACACGATGCCCTGCGACGCGAACACCTGCATCATCAAGGCATGCGGGCCGACGAAGGTTTCGCGCGGAAAACTCGCCGTGCCCAGACCATCCTGATTGGTGACCATCACGAACTGGAAACCGGCATCGCGCAGTTTCAGCAGTGCCGGAATCACATCCGGCAGGAAGCGGATTTTTTCGTAAGCATCGATCTGGAAATCTTCCGGCTCCTCGATCAAGGTGCCGTCGCGATCGACGAACAGGATGCGGGTCATGCGACGATCTCCTTGGCAGCGAGTGCCGCGAGCACGGCATCGTTTTCTTCGCGTGTGCCGATGCTGATGCGCAGCGCATCGTCCAGTTGTGGCGCGGCGCGCTGATCGCGCACCACGACGCCAGCGGCAAGCAGCCGCGCGAATGCGGCCTGCGCATCATCCAGCCGCACGAGCAGGAAATTCCCCTGCGAGGGGTAGACGCGCCGCACGCCAGGCAAGGTTGCCAGCGCGGCAAGCAAACGCTGGCGCTCCGATCGCAATTGGGCAATGCGTTCGCGTGTCTGCGCCAACGCCTGAGGTTGCAGCGCCGACAAGGCCAGTTCGACGCACGGCGTGGGCAAGGGATACGGCGCCTGGCAATTGCGCAGCACGGCGATCAGTTCGGGCGCGGCGATCAGCGTGCCGATGCGCGCTGCCGCCAATGCGTGCGCCTTGGACAGGGTGCGCAGCACGGCGAGATTGGGATGCGCGGCAAGCAGGGTTGCCGCCGATGGCATATCGGAAAACTCGCCATAGGCTTCGTCCACCACCACCACGGCCTTGCCGGCAAGGCGTGTTGCCAGTGCCGCGATATCGGCCAGTGCGATGGCTTCGCCCGTCGGGTTGCCCGGCGAACACAGGAACACCAGATGCGCGCAAGCGGATTGCGCAGCAACGGCGATGGCGGAAAAATCCGGCGCAAAGCCATCCGGTCCATCGCGCAATGGCACCTCGACCAAGGGCGCATTCTGCAAGCGCGCACTGACCGCATACATGCCGAACACCGGCGAAGAAATCACCACGGCATCACGCTCGGGCCGACACAGCGCACGCACCAGCAGATCGATGGCTTCGTCGCTGCCGCGCCCGATCAGAAGGTGTTGCGGCGTCACGCCATACAGCGCCGCCAATGCCTGCCGCAATGGCTCGGGCTGTGGCGCAGGATAGCGATGGCAAGATGCAGCAGCATCGCCAAGATTCGGCCACGGGCTTTCGTTGGCGTTGAGCCAGATGCTGCCGCTGACGCCGCTCTTGCGCGCCGAACTGTAGCCGGCGAAAGCGCGCAGATCCGGTCGCACCAGGTCGAGCAGGTTCATGTCGCGCCTCCAGCCCGGGCCTGGATGCTTTCCAACCTGCGCGACACCGCCTGCGCATGTGCTTCCAGTTGTTCGGCCCGCGCCAGCGTCACCGCATCCGGGCCGATAGTCGCCAGACCCTGCGGCGTGACGTCCTGCACCGTGATGCTTTTCTGGAAGCTCGCCACCGACACGCCACTCCACGCCCGCGCCGCGCCGTAAGTGGGCAGGACATGGTTGGTGCCGCTGCAATAATCGCCGAGAGCTTCGGGTGCGTAATCGCCCAGAAACACGGAACCTGCGCAGGTCACTTCATCCAGCCAACGGCGCGGCTCGCGCACCGACAAGATCAAGTGCTCGGGCGCATAGGCGTTCGAGATGTCGATGGCCTGCGCGATGTCGGCCACGTGGATCAATCGCGCATGTGCCAGGGCGCGATCCACGATGCCGCGGCGCGGCAGCAGTTCGGCCTGTTGGGCGATCTGCGCTGCGACTTCGCCGAGAAGGTTCAGGCTGTTCGACAGCAGGATCACCTGCGAGTCGGGGCCATGTTCGGCCTGGGACAAAAGATCGGCCGCGATGAACTGGGCGTCGGCACCTGCATCGGCGATGACCAGCACTTCCGATGGCCCGGCGGGCATGTCGATGGCCGCGCCGGCGGGATCATTGGCCACTTGCTGTTTGGCCTCGGTAACGAAACTGTTGCCCGGCCCGAACAACTTGTCGCACTTCGGCACGCCGCCGATACCGTAGGCCATCGCGGCAATCGCCTGCACGCCACCCAGCAGGAAAACGCTATCGATGCCGCAAACCTGCGCGGCCACCAGCACCGCGGGATCGGCGCTGCCATCAGCACGCGGCGGCGTACACAGCACGATCTGAGGACATCCCGCCAGACGCGCCGGCACGCCAAGCATCAAGGCCGTGGAAGGCAGTGGCGCGGAGCCGGCAGGTACGTAAAGACCCACGCGCTGGATCGGTCGCAATATTCTTTCGCAACGCACGCCCGGCGCGGTTTCCAGCGTGTAGGGACGCGTCATGCCGGCCGCATGGAAACGCTCGATGCGATCTCTCGCGGCATCGATTGCGCCACGCAATGACGCCGGGACTTCGGCCTGCGCCTGCGCGAAAGCCTCGGGCGTGACGCGGAAATCAACCAGCGTGCAAGCATCGAAGCGTGCCGTGAGCTCGGTCAGTGCGCGCGTGCCTTCTTCCCGCACCCGGCGGATCAATGCGGCGACCGATGCGCGCAGCGCGGCATCGTCGGCCTGTGCGGGACGCTGCAGCAATGCGGTGCGCTGCGCGGTGTCGGTGGCGTTCCAGTCCTGAATCAACATGATCGCGTCCTCACGCCAGCATCTGCTCAACCGGCAACACCAGCATGCCGCGCGCGCCGGCCCGCTTGAGGTCTTCCAGGTGCTGCCAGGTGATTTCGCCGTCGCATACGACCTGCAAGGCCAATGCATCGGCGCGACCTTCCAGCGCACTGACGATGGGAATCGCACCGCCCGGCAAAAGTGCGGTGACTTCGGCCAGCGCGGCGCGATCGGCCTGGAGCAGCAGCAGGCGCGCATCGCGTACTTTCAGCACGCCATCCAGACGCCGCAGCAGCAGATCAGCCAGCGCGATGCGCTCGTCCGCGAATGCGGCAGCCGGGCCTGCCAGCACCGCTTCGCTCTCGAAGATCACCGCCACTTCGCGCAACTGATTGGCCGCCAGCGTGGCACCGGAGGACACCAGATCGCAGATTGCTTCCGCCTTGCCCAAGCGCGGCGCAATCTCGACCGATCCGGACAACGTGACGATATCGGCCTGCACGCCGTTGCGCTCGAGCCAGTCGGCCAGAAGGTTCGGATAGGACGTGGCGATGCGCTGGCCCTGCAAGGTGGCCGGGCCATGCCATGCCTGCTCCTGCGGCAGCGCGAGGGAAAGCCGGCATTGGCCGAAACCAAGCGCGCGCAGCTCCGCAAAGGCGGGCACGCGGCCCGCGCGGATTTCCCCCAGACGCAGTTCTTCCAGCACGTTGCGACCGACGAAACCCAGATCGCAGGTACCTTCGGCGATCAATCCGGGAATGTCGTCGTCGCGCACCAGCAGCAGGTCGATGGGGAGTGCCTCGCCATAGCAGAACAGGCGATCACGGCTCTCCCGGAACGACAAGCCCGAGCGGGTCAGCAATTCGCGCCCCGGCTGGGAAAGACGGCCGGATTTCTGCGTGGCGATGCGCAGGCGGTCGCGTGGTTTCATGAGATTTATCCGAAGGAGATGAAAGGGACGTCCAGACTCAACCGCCAGCCGTCGTGGCTGCGATGCCGTCGGGATGTCGATGCAGGCCCAATGCCGTGGCTGCATGCAGATAGCCGCCCGCGCCGTGAGTCAGGCAGCGCGCAACCCGGCCAATGGTGGTGACGCTGACGCCGGTGCGATCGTGGATATCGCGATACGGCACGCCATCGAGCAGCAATGGCACCACCTGCCAGCGGTCCGAGAGGGCCTCCAGTTCGGCCGGGGTGCACAGGTCGTCCAGCATCGCCCGCAATTGGGCCTTGTCACGCAGCGCGAACAGGGCATCTACCAGGTGGTCGAGCGCGGCATCGCGTTCGGCAGGGCTTCGGACGGGGAGGCGTTTCATGTGCGGGCTTGGATCAATGTATTAACGCGTTATTACATTGGATCACGAAAACCGCACCTTCCACAAGTGAAATTCGGCTGGAACAACGAAGAAAGCCGCTAGCCCGACAACAGGGCCTTCAGGCCGAAACCGCTTGCCAGCAATGCCGCAAGCGCGATCCATACCCAGATTCGGCGGGATGAGCGCGTGGCCGTGATGCCGTGGATGCGGGGCGGGATGTCGTACGCGGGAGCCGACGAGACAAGGGCGCTGGCCTCGGGCGAGGCCACTCGAAGGGACGCGAGCATCGCCAGCAGCGCCCGCGCATCGGCGGGGCGCTCGTCGGGATCTTCCGCCAGCAGCGCGTCGAGCAATGGCTGCAACCAGCGCACGCGTGCGGGCAAGACGGGAATGATGCGGTGTGGCAGCAGTTCGCCGTCCTCAAGCCGCGGCGGAATGCGTCCGGTCAGCATTTCATGCAGGGTGATGCCGAGGCTGTAGAAATCCGAACGTCCGTCGATGGCTTCGCCGCGAGCCTGCTCCGGGCTCATGTAATCGGGCGTGCCACCCTGCAAGGGGACCGGCGCATCGTGCGCGAAGGCGGCCACGCCATAGTCCACCAGCACCGCTTCGTGCGCATCGCGGAACAACACATTGCCAGGCTTCACATCGCCATGCACCACGCCCCGCGCATGGGCGTGGCCGAGGCCGCGCGCGATGTCGGCCACGGCATCGAGCACCTGATTCAGCGGCATGCGTGCGGCAATGCGCTCGGCCAAGGTGCCGCCGGGCAGATATTCGCAGGCCAGCCAGCGGCTTTCGCCGTACTCGCCCATGGCGTGGATGCGGGCCAGATTGCGTTGCCGCAGCGACGCGGCGACACGGCGCTCGCGCTCGACGTCTTCGGGCAATGTGGCGTCTGGATGATCGGCTGGCGCGAACAGCTTGAGTGCCACTTCGCGATCGGTGCCATCCTGGATGGCGTGGAACACCGTGCCACTGGCGCCAGCACCGAGTTTGCGCAGCAACCGGAATCCAGGGATGCGCGGCAATGCGTCGCGGCTCACGGCGTTTCGGCTGCCTCGATCCAGAGGCGCTGCCCGGATTGCTTCTCGATCACGGCCATGCGGGCGCGATGGGCGACCCGCTCCGATTCGCTGGCGCACACCACGCGCACGTCGTACACGTGCGCGGCGACATCCGCCACCGCGTGTACGGGCGCCCGTTCCTCGCTGCCGAAGCCCAAGTCGAACTGGCCGGATGTCAGTGCCAGATACACGTCCAGCAACAGCCCGGCATCGAGCAGCGCGCCGTGCAGTTGGCGTTCGGTGTTGTCGATGCCGAAACGCCGGCACAGAGCGTCCAGCGAGGCGCGCTGGCCCGGATACATTTCGCGCGCCAGCTTGTAGGTATCGAGCACGCCGACGACATGATCGGCCACGCTGCCGTAATGCGCGCCGCAGCGTTCCAGTTCGGCATTCAGGAAGCCCACGTCGAACGCGGCATTGTGGATCACCAGCTCGCCGTCGCGGATGAAGGCGAGGAAGTCATCCACGATTTCGTCGATGCGTGGTTTGTCGGCGAGAAAATCGGTGGTCAAGCCGTGCACCTTGAGCGCCTCCGGGTGGCTGTCGCGATCCGGATTGAGATAGCAGTGAAATTTGCGCCCGGTGGGACGGCGATCGAGCAGCTCCCAGCAACCGATTTCGATGACGCGATCGCCGCGCGCGGCCTCAGTGCCCGTGGTTTCGGTGTCAAGAACGATCTGGCGCATGGGTTTCCTGTCCTCTTGAAATCAAGCCGATGCGGCATCGCGGATGGCCTCGGCCGCGGCGCGAGCGAGACGATCGACCCGCTCGTTTTCCACATCGCCAGCATGGCCGCGCACCCATTCCCACTGGATGCGGTGACGTGCAGCGGCAGCAGCCAATCGCTCCCACAGATCACGGTTCTTGACCGCGCCACCGCCGGCAGTGCGCCAATTTTTGGCGATCCAGCGCGGTAGCCATTCGGTGATGCCCTGACGCACATACTGCGAATCGGTACGCAGCAGCACCTCGCATGGGCGGGTGAGCGTTTCCAGCGCCATGATCGCGGCCATCAATTCCATGCGATTGTTGGTGGTGTCGGCCTCTGCACCGGAAAGTTCGCGCTCGGTACCACGAAAATCCAGCAGCGCACCCCAGCCGCCGGGGCCGGGGTTGCCCAGGCAGGCGCCATCGGTATGTATCCGCACCTTGTCCGCACTGCTCATGCGCCCGATGCTCCGGCCAGGCCAACCGCCAGCGGCTTGCCTACCAAGGTCATGCCCGGATCACGCTTGCGCGCACGAATGGCATAAGCACACAGAGGCAGCCACGCAGGCACACGCCAGCCATGCCGCAACAACCTGCCACTGGATTGATCCGATGTTCGTGGACACAACGCATAACTTGCCTCTATCTCGAAACCACATTCGACCGCCAGCGCGCTCAAGCGTCGCACCGACATCATCGTCACACCCTGATTGCGCCAATCGCGACCGGGGCTTCCCCACGGATTGAATTCGGCGAAAAACGCCATGCCGCCCGGCACCAACATGCGGTGCAGTGTCTCCAGCCTGGCTTTCGGTTCCGGCAGCATGGCGATGACGTGCATGGCCAGCACCAGATCGACGCTGTGCGCCGACATCGCCGGAAATGCCTGCACTTTGCCATCACCCGCGTGCCACCCCCTGCCATCGCACCACAGCCGCGTGGTGATCGACATCAGGAGTGGCGGCGCGTGCTCGACTGCCTGCTCGGTCGGCAACACATGACAGGCCCGGTTGCCCGGGCAGCGCACCAGCAATGGCATCAGCAACCCGAGTTCATCTGCCAGCACGCCTCGCCCAGGCATGGTGTCGAACCACGCCAGTGCGTTTTCCGGTTGACGGGATGATGAAGCTGCCGGCATGGTTCGCGCGCTTGCCCTGAAGACCATCAGTTTACCCCGCCGCCCATGCATTCCCCCATCGCC
>JAEXRB010000145.1 GCA_023438325.1 Pseudomonadota bacterium
GCATCAACACGCTGTGGCCGCTGTTCGGCATCGCCAATCAGATGCTGGCCGGTATTGCGCTGATGCTGTGCACCGTGGTGCTGTTCAAGATGAAGCGAGATCGCTATGCATGGGTGACCATCGTGCCGGCGGTCTGGTTGCTGATCTGCACGACGTATGCCGGTCTGATCAAGATTTTCGACGCGGCACCAGCGGTCGGTTTCCTTGCCCAGGCGCGTCATTACCAAACAGCGATCGCCAACGGTGAGCTGCTCGGTACGGCCAAGTCCGCCGCACAGATGCAGCAGGTGGTGATCAATGGTTACGTCAACGCCGGCCTGACCGTGCTGTTCCTGTTCGTGGTGGCGAGCATCCTGGTCTATGCGATCAAGGCGATCGTCACGGCGCGACGCAGCACGCAGCGCACGGACCGTGAAACTGCTTATGTTGCGCTGAGCGAAGATCAGCAAAAGGCGTGGATGTGATGGGCACCGAACTTGTCACTCAGGATCACTTCGCCACGCACAGGCGCGTGTGGCGAAGGCTGGTGCAGACCGCACGGTTGTGCTGCGGCATTCCGGACTACGACAACTATGTCCGTCACATGCTGGAAAAACACCCCGATCGCGAGCCTATGGACTACAAGACTTTTTTCCGCGAGCGCCAGGAGGCGCGATACGGCGGGCGCAGCGGATTTCGCTGTTGCTGAGATGCCGCGAGACGCTCTGTCGAAGAGCGCCTCATCTCGGCACAAGTCGGACCGTGTGCGATGGTCCTGTCATCTGGTCGACGCCGCAGGCGGGAGTTTGCATTGCTTGAAGCGCAACCGATGGGCTGCGCTTCAGGCGTTCACATCAGACCCGCTCGATCGCAATCGCCGTGGCCTCGCCGCCACCGATGCAAAGTGCTGCCACGCCACGCTTGCCGCCGCTGCGGATCAGGGCATGCAACAGCGTCACGACAATGCGTGCGCCGGTAGCACCGATCGGGTGACCCAATGCGCAAGCGCCGCCGTTGATGTTGAGTTTTTCATGCGGGATGCCGAGATCCTTGATCGGCGCCATCGCGACGCAGGCAAAGGCCTCGTTGATCTCGAAAAGATCGACATCGCCGACCGACCAGCCAGCCTTGTCCAGCACGTTGCGGATTGCCGCGACCGGTGCGGTGGTGAACCACTGTGGTTCCTGTGCGTGACTGGCGTGCGCCACGATGCGGGCCAGCGGCGTGATGCCGCGCGCCTTGGCGTCATCGGCACCAAGCAACACCACGGCGGCGGCGCCGTCGGAAATCGAAGACGAGCTCGCGGCCGTGACGGTGCCATCCTTGTTGAAGGCCGGGCGCAGGCTGGGGATCTTTTCGATGTTGCAGCGGCCCGGTTGCTCGTCCGAAGCATGCACGACATCGCCCTTGCGACCAGACACGGTAACCGGCGCGATTTCATCGGCAAACGCATTGGCGGCCTGTGCGGCCAGTGCGCGGCGCACGCTTTCGGCGGCGAAGGCGTCCTGATCCTCGCGACTGAAGCCGTACTTCTCCGAAGTGGCATCGGCGAAGATGCCCATCGACTTGCCATCGTAGGCATTGGTCAGACCGTCGAAGGCCATGTGATCGAGCATTTCCGCGCTGCCGTAGCGCGTACCGGTGCGCGAACCGTTCAGCAGGTGCGGCGCGTTGGTCATCGACTCCATGCCTCCCGCCACGATCACCTTGGCCGAGCCGGCGCGGATCAGATCGCTGCCCAGCATGATCGCCTTCATGCCCGAGCCGCAGACCTTGTTGATCGTGGTACAGGTGGTGGACGTGGGCAAGCCGGCGGCGAGCACGGCCTGGCGCGCGGGAGCCTGGCCCAGGCCGGCCGGCAGTACGCAGCCCACAATCGCTTCATCCACTTGATCGACGGCGACGCCGGCGTGTTCGAGTGCGGCACGGATCGCAGTGGCGCCGAGCGTGGGAGTCGGCACGCCGGTGAACTGGCCGAGGAAAGATCCGATGGCGGTGCGCTTGGCACCGACGATGACGACGTCGGACATGGTAAAGCTCCTTGTGAAAGGGGGCGGCGGGCGCAGTGCGCGAGCCGTGGGAAGGAGCGTCATATTCTGGCAGAACTGCCGGCAGACAACAGTTCGACCTATGGGCAATGCTGGCGACCCCGACACGATTCGAACGTGTGACCTCGCCCTTAGGAGGGGCGCGCTCTATCCAGCTGAGCTACGGGGCCGTGGAGGCATTGGATGCGGCGGCGATTCTACATGAGGATGGCCGGGCGCACGCCCGCGCCGTTTCGCTGCGATGCCGGGCGGAAGGAGGCCGGCTCGTGCGAGCCTATGGCAGCAGCGTCATCAGGTCGCGTTGCAGGATGTCGGCGCGCCAGCCGTCCAGCGCCGCCGGCCAGATGCCGGTGGCAAGCAAGGTGTCGAGGTGACGTCGGGCGCAGAGCAATCCCTCGGGAATGTCGAGTGCTGCGGCATGTTCGGCCACCACTGCTTGCATGGCCTTGAGCGTTTGGCGTTGTGAAGGATCCGGCGATGCGGCCAGCGGGATTTCCTGTTCGGCGTCATCGATCGGGCCCGAAAGGGTTTTCCACAGTTCGTCACGCAGGCGGCGCGGCGCGCGCGGATGCTGGTCGAGCAGAGTGTCGAAGGCGGCACGAGTCGGGTTGCGCTGTGCCAGCAGAGCGGTCAGTTCGTTGTCCAGAATCCAACTGCGCGGCCTGTCCTGGCTACGCGCGGTGGTTTCGCGCCAGAGCAGCAGGCGACGCAGGCGGATCTGCGCGTCCCGGTCCATGCGCTGGGCGCTGCGGGCGGTGAGGTGCGGGTTTGGATCGATGGCGTCTTCGCGTGCGCTGGCGACGAGGCGGGCGCAGTCCTGAGTGAGCCATTCGCGCCGCCCGAGTGCGGTCAGTTTGCCGTCGAGCAGGTCATGCATGGCGTGCAGGTGGTGCACGTCCTCGGCGGCATAGTGGCGTTGGGAGCCGGTAAGCGGGCGTTGGAGCCAGTCCGAGCGGGTTTCTCCTTTTTCCAGTTGGACGCCAAGCAGGGTTTCGACCAGGGACTGGTAGCTCTTGCCCGCGCCGAGGCCAACGAGGGCGGCGGCGAGCTGGGTGTCGAAGATCGGGTCGATGACCAGATTCCAGCCACTCAGGAAGGCCTGCAAATCTTCGCTCGGGCTGTGCATGATCTTCAGCGCTGTGCCCTGCAGGAACGGTGCGAGCGCGCCGGGCTGGGGCAGCGCGAGTGGGTCGATCAGGTGCTCCTCGCCCTCCGGAGCGCGGAGTTGCACCAGTGCCAGCTTGGGGTAATAAGTGCGCTCGCGGATGAACTCGGTGTCCAGGGCGAGCGGGGCGGCGTCCAGGCGGTGGGCGAGGGCGTCCAGATGTTGGGGTTCGGCAACCCAGTGGCTCATCGGCGAGTTGAAAGGCAGGTGTGGGGGCGCAACCATAGCCGATTCGGTGCCACGTGTTGCCGGCGTCCCGGCGCTGCACTACCGTCGCACCTGCCGGAATGGGTATCGTGACCCGCCGGTTCGGACTTCCAGGGAGCGATCAGGGCGTGTTGAAGCGGTTCCGACCACACTGGCCGGTATGGATGGCGTTCGCGTTGCTGGCAGGTTGCGGCGATGCGGCGCAGGCGCCGGCTGGCAAGGAGTTGGCGCAACCGGCGCCTCAGGCGCAGCCGGCGGTCGTGTCCGAAAGGGAAGACATCACCGCCCCGCCTGCGGTTTCGCGCAATGTGGTAGACGAGGATGAGGAGGCCGACAAGGAAGCGCAGGCCCATGCCGGCGATTCGCTTGAAGCACAGGTTCAGGCGCTGCTCGCCTCGGGTCGACGCATCGCGGCACGTCGCGCCCTGCGTCTGCTGCTGGAGGCGCGCCAGAGCGATGAGGCCGGCACGGCACTGGCCGAGCCGGCCGAGCGTGCGGCACGCATTCTGATCGATTGGGACAGGCTGGCTCTGGCGCACGATGCGACGGGCCTGGCCGAACGCGATTTGCCGTTGCTGCAACGCTGGGATGAGGGCGATGCGCAGGTGCAGGCGCTGGGCGTGGAACTGGAGCGCGTGCAACGCATCGTCGCCGGGCTGGAACAGGCCGATCGTTTGATGGCGGCTGGTCGCCTTGTCGATGCAGGTGGGGCAAATGCTGTTGCGCCGCTGCAAGAGGTGCTGCAACGCGATCCCCTGCATGACGGCGCCCGGCGTCGGCTGCAAAACATCGAGGCGACCTTGTTGGCGCAGGTGCTCGCAGCGGCTCAGGCTGGGGAATTCGAGCGTGCGGATGCATTGTTGGCCGATGCCGGCAAGGTACGCGCCGGTTCCGTGCAGGTGCAGGACACGGCCGCGCGCGTGGTGGAAGTGCGTGAGCGTCATGCGCAGGTGTGGAAAAGGCGCATCGGCGATGCATTGGCTGCCGGAGACGTGGCAGCAGCGGAGGTTCTGCTGTCGCGGCTCGATGCCGTCGCGCTGGACGAGCGCGACGGTGTCGACGCGCGCGCGGACATTGAGCGGGTACGTCGCTACGGCCCTTATGACGCGGGTATGTTGTTAGCTGATCCGCTTGCCAGCGGCGGGCTCGGCCCGGGCATGGTGGTGGTGCCGGTCGGGCGCTTTGCAATGGGCAGTGCCAATGGCGAAGCTGGGCGCCAATCCAATGAAGGGCCGCGCCACGCGGTGCGCTTCGAGCGCGGTTTCGCTCTGGCGCGTACCGAAACCACAGTGGGCCAGTTCCGCGCCTTCGTCCAGGCCACCGGCTATCGCAATACCGCGCGCAAGACACGGCGCTCGATGGTGTACGAAGAGCGCTGCGGTGCCTTGGTGGAGCAGCGCCGCGTGAGTTGGGGCGAGGATTATTCCGGCGAGCCTGCGGCCGACGATGCGCCGGTGCTGCATGTTTCCTGGGTCGACGCACGTGCCTATGCGCAATGGCTGGCTCAGGAAACCGGCGCGCCCTACAGGCTGCCGAGCGAGGCCGAGTTCGAATACGCGCTGCGCGCCGGCAGTACGACACGTTATCCATGGGGAGATGGGGCATTGCCGTCGGGTGTGGAAAACCTCACTGGCGCGCTCGATCAATCCCCGCAAGGGCGGCGCTGGAGCAATGCCTTCGCAGGCTATGGC
>JAEXRB010000194.1 GCA_023438325.1 Pseudomonadota bacterium
GCGCATGCTGATCGTCTTCTGCCCGGTCTTGTCCGAGGTTTCGCCCACGTCCACGCCTTCCAGGTCACGCACCGCATCGATCAAGGTGATGTACGGGCGCTTCTTCAGTTCTTCCCGTGTCACCACGCTGATGCTGGCCGGTGCATCGGTGAGCTTCTGCTCGAAGCCGGCCGCCGTGACCACCACTTGATCCAGTTGGGTGGCAGCAGCATCGAGCATGGCTTCCGCATGCACGGCGGGCGCGGTGAACGCGGCAATGAGGGCCAGCGTCAAGGCATGACGCACCGGCATGGATGAGGGCGACGCGAAGCGGGGGTTCGCAGGCATTGCGATGAATCCTTGATGGTTTTTTGGGAAAAGGGGCGGCATGCCCGGCGCTGTCGCCAAGCGGCTGGATCAGGTGTTTTTCGAGACAGCCCGGGCTACGGATCGGGGCGGCGCAGCGAATCACCCGATAATGCTAATGAGAAGAGTTATCATTAGCAACACCGAAGTGCCCTCGACCTTCGTCATGCCCCATCCACGGCCATGCGCCCGTGGCGCCTCCAAAACGTGATCCGCGTTTGCTGCTCCAGCCGTTCGGCTGCGTCCGCCGGGGCTTCAGGTTTCCGCCCACTGCCGCAGCAGGTTGTGATACACGCCGGTCAGTTGCAGCACCGCCGCCGCCTCGGCGCCACTGGTGCGCAGGCGTGTCAGGGCGGTGTCCATTTCCAGCAGCATGCGGCGCCGGGTGTCATCGCGGACCAGGCTTTGCACCCAGAAAAAGCTGGCGATGCGTGCGCCGCGCGTGACCGGCGTCACCTGATGCAGGCTGCTGGACGGGTACACGATCATGTCGCCTGCGGGCAGCTTCACGCCATGCTCGCCGTAGGTATCGCTGATGATCAATTCACCGCCGTCGTATTCGTCCGGCTGATTGAGGAAGAGCGTGCAGGACACATCTGAACGCAGATGTTCCTCACGCGCGAGCTTCATCACGGCGCCATCGACGTGGAAACCGTAGCTGCCACCTCCGGTGTAGCGATTGAAGCGCGGCGGCAGGACCCTGGCCGGCAACGTGGCGGCGAAGAACAGCGGGTTTCGCTCCAGCGCGGCCAGCACGATGCGACCGAGTTCGGCCTTCAGCGGCGAAGCATCGGGTAGCTGCTGGTTGCGCTTGACCGGTGCGCCCTGCGGGCCGACGGTTTCGCGGCCATCGCCCCACTCGGCCCCATCCAGCGCCCGGCGCAGCTGCGCCAGCTCATCGTCGGCCAGGACATCGGGTATGTGCAGCAGCATGATGTTTCCCCTGCCTTGGGAAGCATGGCCTCCCACGGCTATCGGGCTCAGAACCGGATGTCGGCACTGAGCAGGAAGGTACGCGGCGTGCCCGGCGTGTAGCGATAGCCGGATTTGTTGATCGCCGCGACATAGCGTTTGTCGAACAGGTTGTAGCCGTTCAAGCGCAAGCTGATGCTGTCAGTGAGCCGATACGACAGCAACGCGTCGTAAACCGTGTACGACTTGGTTTCCACCGGCGTGCCGACAGCACCGTCGGTGCCGCGATGCAGGCCACCGGTGTAACGCGCGCCGCCGCCGAGACTCAGGCCGGATGGCCAGGTGTATGCCGTCCAACTGGTGAAGGCGGCATCCGGTGTATAGGTGAGATTGGGCGTGCCATCGGCGCTGACGCGCGGGCCATGTTTCACCTCGGCATCCTGATCCACATACCCCAGCGACACGCTCCACGCCTCGGTGAGCTGTCCCACGGCGCTGATCTCGTAGCCTTCCACCTGCTTTTCGCCGCTCTGGGTCGGATTGCCGCTGTCATCCAGCAGTTGGCTGTTGATCTCGTTGCTGACACGGGTCTGGAACAGTGCCAGGTTCAACGCCAAGGCCTCGTCCAGCACCCCCCACTTTGCGCCGATCTCCAAGGTCCTCGCCCTCTGCGGGTCGAGATTCGGATTATCCAGACTGCTGGCCGAGGTGCTCAGGCTGAAGTTGGCGCCGCCCGGGGGTTGCTGCGATTGCGCGGCGTTGACATACAGGCTCAGCGTTTCCATCGGCTTGTAGACGGCGCCGAGTTTGTAGTTCAGCAAGGTGTCGGCGGCGGAAAGATCGGCACTAGTGACAAGGCTGCCATCAGCCACGCCCGCCGGGCAGGCAAAGCCACCGCGCGGCACCGGCAGTGCGGTGGTGCAGATCGCGGTGGCGAGGTAATCGGTGTCGTAGCGATCGGCGCGCAGGCCGGCGGTGATCAGGAACTTCTCGCCGAAGCGAAGCGTATCGAACACGTACAACGCAGCGGTACGGGTTTCACCTGCGCTGCCTGCGCCGGTGCGGGTGCTGCCCGGCCCGGCGATGTTCCAGTCCGGCTCGTACAGGTTGGCGGGCGGCAACGTCCCCAATGCCACGCGACCGTGGTTGCGCTGTTCCTCGCTGGCCAGCTCCGCGCCGGTGCTCAGGAAGTGATCGACCGCGCCACTGGAGAAGTCGATTTGCAGGTTCAACTGATCGGTGAGGATGCGGTTTTCCTGATCCTTCAGCGTGAGGTTGCTGCGGCTCAGGGTATAGGTCGACAAGTCGTCGATGTCGGCCCAGCGAATGTTGCCGCCCATGGGATTGGCCGCATTGCCACCGGTGGACATGAACGCGGTGAGGAAATACTCCTGCTCGGTTCTGCCCCAGCGCAGGGTGTTGGAAAGGCGCATGCCGTTGGCGAAATCATGCTCAAGGCGAAGCGTTGCCAACTGCGCGGTGACGTCGTCGTAGTCGTCCACGCTTCCGTAGAAATTTCCCGGATCCACCGGATGCCCGGCGAGCTGCTCCAAGCCCGGCTGTGGCTGCCAACTGTGGATCCCGATGGTCGGCATGAAGCCATCGGGGACATTGTCCTGCCTGATGTACATCAGGTTGGCGAAAAGCCGCGTGTCGCTGTCCAGCCCCCAGCCCAGCGAGGGTGCGATGCCCCAACGGCTGTTGTTGACGTGATCGCGGCCCGCCACGTCGCTGTCCTGCCACATCGCGTTGAGGCGCACGGCTGCCCCGTCGCCATGGACATGATTCCAGTCGGCAGTGGCGCGTTTCTGGCCATCGCTGCCGCCGCTGAGCGTGGCGGCGACTGCATCGCGCAGGTTGGCCTGCTTGCTGACCTGATTGATCGAACCGGTCGGCGCGGAGCGGCCGGTATCGGTGCCGGCCGGACCTTTCACCACCTCCACCTGCTCGATGTTGAACAGGTCGCGGGCGATGGAGCCAAGATCGCGTGCGCCATCGAGAAGGATGCTGCTGGTGGTGTCGAATCCGCGCATGTAAACCGCATCGCCGGTGGCGGTATTGCCGTTCTCGCCGGCATAGAACGTACCCACGCCGGCACTGTTGCGCAGTGCTTCGGCCAGCGTGGTGGCGCCCTGCTGCTGAAACAACTGACTGCCAATCACCTCGATGGTCTGCGGCGTGTCCTGAAGGCTCTGGGTGAACTTGGGCGATGTCACCATGCTGCGCACGCCGCGCACCTCGACCTCGTCCAGCGTGGTGGCGGAAACCCGGCTGTCTACGGCGGTTGCAGCATCGGTGTCGGCCTCGGCGCCGGCGTCAGCCATGGCAGGCAGCGCGAGCATCAAGCCGGCAGCCAGCGTGGCGGTGGGCAGCAGGCTGCGTTGTGGAACGTGTTTGCGGCACGTGACGTGACTCATCGGGAACATCCTCGGGTTGTTTTGAAGTGCGGAAACACAACGACCCGTGCCGGACGTGGCGTCGGCTGGTGCAGGAACGGGGAAAAACTGCGTTGCGCTGTGCAAGGCAGTGGAACTGGCATCGACGAAGCGGCCGCAGCGCGGCGCGGGCTCAAGCGCGCGGCGGCGCCTGACTCAGATAGGCCGAGGCGGTGCGGCGACAGGATGCGCTATCGCTGAACATGGACAGATTCGATATCCGCGCGCACGGCAGCGACTTGCTTCTGGCCACCTGCGCATCGTGATCCGGCTCGGCTTCACCCTCATCCTCGGAGGGAAAGTGGAGCGCGGCCTCCCTGCCATCCGGCACGTCGCTCAAGTTGCCGTCGGGGGCAGCAAGCGCCACGGCATTCAGGCTCGCCATCGAAGCCGGCGCCTCGCCGGGAGATGCCCATGCCAGCGCCAGCAGCACGATCAGCAGCCATGCTCCAGCGATGCCGAAAACAACGGCGCGCCAAGCGGGTTGATGCGTGCAAGCGGACGACGACATCGGGCGGGCGTTCGAGAATGAAAAGGCATGCAGCATGCGATGGGAAACGATATTAGTAAGAACGGTTATCATTTACAACTGCGCTTCGATACGGCATGCTTCGCTCCCTCTTTTCCCACCCGTCGAACCATGTCGCCACCCGATCCACGCCGCCGCGCCTTCTGGTTGCGCACGCTGCACCAATGGCATTGGATCAGTTCGGCGCTGTGCCTGATCGGCCTGCTGCTGTTCGCCATCACCGGCATCACCTTGAACCACGCCGCACAGATTCCCGCCACACCGCAGACCCGCACGGCGGCAGCCTCGTTGCCCGAAACATTGCGCGTGGAACTGGAAACGATGGCGCGCGACATCGGCGATCACGCCCCGCTGCCATTGCCGTTGCGCGCCTTCGTGGCAGACAACTTCGGCGTTCGCGCCGGCTCGCGCGAAGCGGAATGGTCACCCGAGGAAATCTACCTGTCGCTGCCGCGCCCCGGTGGCGATGGCTGGCTGTCGGTGGATCTGGCCAGTGGCGCGATCGAGCACGAAAGCACCGATCGCGGCTGGATCTCCTATTTCAACGACCTGCACAAAGGCCGCAACACCGGGCCTGCATGGCGCTGGTTCATCGACGTGTTCGCACTGGCCTGCCTGGTGTTCTCGATCACCGGGCTGGTACTGCTCCAGCTGCACGCCCGCCAGCGCGGCCTGACCTGGCCGATGGTGGGGCTGGGTGCGCTGATTCCACTCCTGATCGCCCTGCTGCTTATCCACTGATTCCTTCTTGCGAGAGTTCGACATGAAACAAAAGCTGCTGCCGCTGCTCCTGCTTCCCGCTGCGTTCTGCCTCAACGCGGCCGAACTGACGCTCGACGTGGAAATCCCCGCGCTCGATGTCGCCGAATACCACCGCCCGTATGTGGCGGTGTGGATCGAGCGCGAGGATGCCAGCGTCGCGGCCAATCTTGCGGTCTGGTACCAGCAGGACGAGCGCGCCGGCAAGAACGGTGATGCCAAGGGTGAAAGCGGCACCAAGTGGCTGCCTGACCTGCGCCAGTGGTGGCGTCGCAGCGGTCGCGCCATGACCCTGCCGGTGGATGGCGTGACCGGTGCGACGCGCCCGGTCGGCAGCCACACCCTGCGCTTTGGCTCCGATGCCGGCCCGCTCAAGGAACTGGCGCCGGGGAGTTACAAGCTCGTCGTGGAAGCGGCGCGCGAAGTCGGCGGTCGCGAACTGCTGAAACTGCCGCTCGTCTGGCCGCCGACCCAAGCGGTGCAAGCCAGCGCGCAAGGCAGCAGCGAACTGGGCCGCATCGCGCTCGATCTCACGCCTTGATTTCCCCGTATCCAACCCGGAGCCTTCACATGAAAACCTCCCACCTGATTCCACTCACCTTCGTTCTGGCCGCGGCGCTGCCGCTCACCGCGCACGCGCACAAGGCCTGGCTGCTGCCTTCCGCCACCGTCGTCTCCGGTGACACACCCTGGGTGAGCGTGGATGGCGCGATCTCCAACAATCTCTACTACCCCGATCATTTCCCGATGCGGCTGGAATCGCTCGTCATCACCGCACCCGATGGCAGCCGCGTCGCAGTGCAGAATCCGCATACCGGCAAGTACCGCAGCGTGTTCGATGTGGAACTGGGCCAGAGCGGCACGTATCGCATCGCCACCGTCAACGCCGGCCTGTTCGCCAGCTGGGAAGAAAATGGCCAACCCAAACGCTGGCGCGGCAGCGCCGAGGCCTTCGACAAAGAAGTGCCCAAAGAGGCCGCCAAGCTCCAGATCACCCGCAGCGCCGGCCGCGTGGAAACCTTCGTCACCAACGGTGCCCCCAGCACCGACGCGCTCAAGCCCACCGGCATGGGCCTGGAATTGGTGCCGATAACCCATCCGAACGATCTGTTCGCCGGCGAACCGGCCCGTTTCCGCCTGCTGATCGATGGCCAGCCTGCCGCAGGCGTGGAGGTGGACATCGTCCCCGGCGCCACCCGTTACCGCGACAGCCAGAACGAAATCGCGGCCAAAACCGATGCCGAAGGCAGCTTCCATGTGACTTGGCCTGCCGCCGGCATGTACTGGCTGGAAGCCACCTTGCAGGACGACAAGGCCGCAGCACCGGCCACGGCGCGCCGTGCTTCCTATGTGGCCACGCTGGAAGTGCTGCCGCAGTAAGTGCGCGTGCTCGCGATGCCGCGCTTTGCCATGCCCTCGCCCCGGCCAGCACCGGGGCGAGGAGCCTTGCATGCCTTCATCGCATGCCTCTGCCTGCTGCTGAGCGCCTGCGCGCCCCCCGAACCGCTGCGCCTGCACGGCGCATCGATGGGCACGACATGGCAGGTCACAGCATACGCTTCCGCCGCGCGGGAACCCGAACTTCGCGATCGCATCCAAACCAGACTGGACGAGTTGATCGCCCAGATGAGCGCCTGGAACCCAGACTCGCATTTGAGTCGCTTCAACCGCGCCGAGGCGGACACATGGCACAGCCTGCCGCCCGATCTTTTCCTCGTGCTCGATCATGCGTTGGCGCTTTCGGCACAAACCCGTGGCGCATACGATCCGAGCATTGCGCCGCTCGTCGATCTATGGGGATTCGGCCCCGCAAGCGCGGCGCGCACCACGCCGCCTTCGAGTGCGGAAATCGCCACCGCGCAGGCGATGCTCGGCGCCACACGGCTTCAGCTTGATCGGGAAAACCGGCGCGCGCTGCAACCTGGCGGCCTGCGTCTGGACGTCAACTCGCTGGCTCCCGGCTATGCCGTGGATGCCATCGCGGCGCTGCTGCTCGAACTGGGCATCGACTCGTTCCTCGTCGAACTGGGCGGTGAAATGCGCGCCGCCGGCCGCAAGCCCGATGGCAACGCATGGCGTGTGGCAGTGGAGCGGCCCGACATGCAGGGCGATGACTTCGACACCATCGTCGAGCTGCGCGATGCCGCACTCGGCACTTCCGGTGACTATCGCATCGGTTTCATCCATCAAGGCTGGCGCTATTCCCATACGCTCGACCCGCGCACCGGCGCGCCGGTGGATCACGACCTGGCCGCCGTCACCGTGATCGCTGCCAGCGCGATGGCCGCCGATGCACGCGCCGCCGCCTTGCTCGTGCTCGGCCCGGATGAGGGCATGGCCTTCGCACAGGCACACGGCCTGGCGGCGGTGTTCACGCGGCGCACCGATACCGGCTACGTGCGCCGCACCACTGCGGCTTTCGAGCAATATCGCGCCCAATGAATCGCCCTTTCGCAGGACAACTCATCATCGGCATCGCGCTGCTCGTTCTCGCGCTCGCCTTCCTTCCGTTCACCGATGGCCGCTGGGCATGGAACACCGATCCGGTGCGCGTGGCGTGGGCGCTGGGCAGCGCCGTGACCTTCGCCACCGCGTGGATCACCGGCGCCCGCATGCGGCGAAAGCGGCAATTGGCACGCCCTCCCGTGCAGCCGGGCGAAACCGTAGTGCCGGTGTTCCACGCCAGCCAGACTGGCTACGCCCAGTTTCTCGCAGAACAAACCGC
Organism: Pseudomonadota bacterium; assembly: GCA_023438325.1. Lineage (GTDB taxonomy): Bacteria > Pseudomonadota > Gammaproteobacteria > Xanthomonadales > Xanthomonadaceae > Denitratimonas. The sequence goes on from JAEXRB010000194.1 coordinate 7,706, forward strand.
ACAGGCATTGAGCCAGGCCGGCGTGTCGGCGCGGGCGCAAGCCCTGGAAAGCACCGATGCCGATCTGCTCGCCCGCCTGCCCGTGGCCCTGTTCATCGCCAGCACCAGCGGCGAAGGCGATCCTCCCGACAGCGTGGCCGGCTTCGTGCGGCACGTGCTCGCCAGCGATGCCGCATTGGGCCACCTGCGCTATGGCGTGCTGGCATTGGGTGATCGTCACTACGAGCATTTCTGCGGCTTCGGCCGGAAACTGGATGACTGGCTGGCACGGCAAGGCGCCACCGCGCTGTTTCCGCGCATCGATGTGGACAATGCCGATGCCGCCGCACTGGACGCATGGCGCACGGCGTTGGCGGCCCTCACCGGGAGCGGTGCCGCGCTGGAGGCATGGCGCACGCCGGCCTTTGCCGACTGGACACTGGTGCATCGCATCGAACTCAACCCCGGAAGCCAGGGCGAGCCGGTGTTCCATCTGGAACTGCTGCCCATCGAAGGCCCGATGCCCGCATGGCGCGCGGGCGACATCGCCGAAATCCAGCCGCGTCACGCCGCCGCCACCATCGCACGCTGGCTTGCCGAAACCGGGCTGGACGGCAACATCCGCATCGGCGAAGAAATCTTGGCGCAGCGCCTTTCGCGCAGCGAACTGCCGGAACCGATGCACGTGATCGGCTGCGATGAGCAACAACTCGCCTCCCGTTTGACCGAACTGCACACACGCGACTATTCGATCGCCTCGCTGCCGGCCGACGGCCACCTCGACCTCCTGATCCGCCAAGGTCGCCGCGCCGATGGCAGCCTCGGTCTGGCAGCGGGCTGGCTGACGCAACACACATCGCTCGGTGGCAGCATCAGGCTGCGCCTGCGCGCCAATCCCAATTTCCGTGTTCCCGACGATAAGGTTCCCGTGATCCTGATCGGCAATGGCACAGGTTTGGCCGGCCTGCGCGCGCTGCTGCACGAACGCATCGCGCAAGGCCACCGGCGCAACTGGCTGGTGTTCGGCGAGCGCCAGCGGCACCACGATTTCCACTACGGCGCCGAGCTGGAAGCCGCCTTGGCACAAGGCTGGATCGAACGACTGGACCTGGCCTTTTCACGCGACACGCCACAGCGCATCTACGTGCAGCAACGCCTGCTCGAACAGGCCGATCGCCTGGTCGCTTGGGTAAAGGCCGGTGCCGTCGTGTTCGTCTGCGGAAGTCAGGAGGGCATGGCCGGTGCAGTGGACGCCGCGCTGCGCCAGATCCTCGGTGATGCCGGCGTGCAGGAACTCATCGAAACCCGCCGCTATCGCCGCGACGTGTATTGAATCCCGCTGTCTTCGCCGCCATCCTCTGCCCATGGCTACCGGATGGGCAAAAGACGGCGCAGTGCAAGATCAGATCGACAGTACCGTCGATGATGCCGTCCGCCGTGCGCGCAGCCGGCTGGCGCATGGCCCGAGTCTTTCCGAGTGTGAAGACTGCGGCGAACCGATCCCGGCCGCACGCCGTGCCGCCCTGCCCGGCGTGCGTCGCTGCATTGCCTGCCAGAGCGAGCACGATCGGGACGGCGCCTTCAGCGGCTACAACCGCCGCGGCAGCAAGGACAGCCAGTTGCGCTGAAGCGCTTGCCCGTCGAGGTCGAGCGCTTCAATGCTGCGACCTGTCCGACAGGCCGAAACCTCGACTCAAGGCGCCACGGCGCGGATGCGACCATCCTGAATCAGCCAGGTCTGGCCACTGTCGCCGGCCTGGACATACAACGGCTTGCCAACCCGACGACTGATGTAGACGTGCAGTTCGTTCGGCGCACTGGCTTGCTCATCGGCGAACTGCAACGCTGGGGCATCGGCGATGTTCTGCAACACCGAGCAACCGGCCGCCAGCGGCTGCATGAAGCGCACCGCATCGCCGCGCTCGGAAATGTCCGCGCGAAAGGTGCCGCCAAGCAAATGCACATCCGGGAATGCCGCACGCGGCAGCAAATAGGCATGCCAGCCCGGTGCGCCCTGGATCGTGCCGGGCATCACCACGGTTTCGTAGGTGCTCGAACACTCGCTGCGCTGGATCCCTGCTGCCCGCTGACGCGCCGCGTACTGCGCCGCCAGCCGACCGCTCAGCGGCACTTTGTCCAGCCGTTCCATCTCGCCTTGAAGGCTGCCCGAGCGGCCTACCGATGCGTGATAGAGCGCCACGTGTTCGTCATCCCGATTCCTGCCGACGAAGGTGATCGCATGCGAACCATCGCCGCGACGCTCCGCCACCCAGCCTTCGACACCATCATCGCGCCGGAATGCGCGCCATTCCTGGCCGGCAGCGTAGGCTGCCTGCACCGCGCGATCCAGCTCGAACAACTCCGTTCCCAACCGCTCAGCCTGACGCAAGGCTTCCTCGTCCTGCGCCTGCACCGACAACGCCGAAAGCGCC